>DATANT010000068.1:0-1861 GCA_036266115.1 Gemmatimonadaceae bacterium
GATCGCGATGAGCGCGTCGTTCACCGAGGAGATGGTGCCGTACAGCTCGTACCACGGATCCTCGTTCACGTCAGCGCGCGCGCTCACCGGGCTGTTGTTCCACGCGATGCGCGGCTGCGCGGACATCTCCAGCTGGCCGAAGTCGGCGAAGCCGGACGTGATCTCGTTCGCGACCGTGGAGAGCACCCAGACGGGGTAGTCGTCGTGCACCGACGGCCACCACGTCCGGAAGGAGGTGGAGACGAACGACTCCGCGGAGACGGGCTGCTGCGTCGCGCGATCGCGATCCGGCTCGTTGGGGTTGGTGACGGCCAGGTCCTGACACCCGGCCAACGCCGCGGCGGCCACGAGGGCGCCGATGGCGTAGGGTCGTGTATGACGCATGAGTGAATCGTCCTCTAGTCGGTTGCTGGGCGGCTCAGAACGTGATCTGAACGGCACCGGTGAACGTCCGGTAGCGCGGATAGGAGAAGCTGTCGCGCCGGGTGACGGTGCCGCCCACCTCGGGGTCGTAGCCCGTGTAGTTGGTGAAGGTCAGCAGGTTGCGGCCGACCACGGAGAGGCGCACGTCCTCCACGCCGGTGTTGCCCAGCCGTGAGACCCAGGTGCGCGGCACCTGGTACGCCAGCGACACCTCGCGCAGCTTCACGAAGCCCGCGTCCTCCACGAACCAGTCGGCCGGGCTGGCCGCCGAGTAGAGATTCACGTAGTACTCGATCGGCTTCTTGAGCTCCTGCGGCTTCCCGACCTGGTCCACGTCCGCGCTGCGCCCCCACTGGTACATGCGCTGCTTGGTGTTGTGGTACACCTGGCCACCCACCGTCGCGTCCACGAGCCCGTAGAGCGTCAGACTCTTCCAGGTGACGGTGTTGGAGACGCCGAAGTGGAAGTCGGGGTTGCCATCACCGATGTTCACGACGGCCGGGCTGCCCGTCGCGTCCTGCAGCATGATGGGCATGCCCCAGCCGTAGTTCGTGGAGCCGATCGTAGTGTTCGTGCCCCACAGCCCCTGGGCGTTCGTCGTGGGATTGACGTACGTCTCACCCTCCTTGTAGTTGCGGCCCTCGCCCACCCACACCAGGATGCCGTCGTCGTTCACCTGGAACTCGGACGCCCGCGCCTGCGCGGCAGCCGGCAGGTCACCGGCGTTCTTGATGAAGCTGAAGCCGTACATGTTGCCCAGCGTCTCGCCGGCGCAGCGGTACGCGATCACGAGATTGGGGTCCGTGAAGCACGGGCTGTTGAACTCGGTGATCTTGTTGCGCGTGCGGTCCGCCACGAGGCCCAGGCGCCAGCTCAGCGTGGGCTTCCGGATCATCTGCGCCTCGAGCGTGGCCTCCCAGGTGTTGCCCTCCACGGTGCCCGCGTTCTGCCACTGCGAGAGGTAACCGAACAGGCCGGCCAGCGGGATCTCGAGGAGCTGGTCTTCCACCTTGTTCCTGGCGTGGGAGACCTGCAGCGAGTAGCGCTCGCGGAAGATCACGTCCACGCCCAGCTCCGTCTCCGTCGCGTGCTCGGGCTTGAGGAAGCGGTTGCCGAGCGTCTGCTTCGCCAGGCCGCCGCCGGTCGTGAAGGCGTAAGTCTCGAACTGGTCCTCGAAGTCGGGCCGCCCGCCCGCGGTGCCGCGCGACGCGCGCAGCTTGAACTCGTTCACGCTCTGCCACGGCCACCACGACTCCTCGGCCATGCGGTAGGAGCCGCTCACGCGGTAGTAGGTGTTCCAGCGCTCCTCGGGGCCGAACAGCGAGCTGCCGTCGCGGCGCACCAGGCCGTCCACGATGTACTTGCCATCGTAGTCGGCGCCGGCGGTGACGAAGTAGCCGTTGGACCGGATCTCCTCGCGCGACGACTCCACGAACCG
>DATANT010000069.1:0-8278 GCA_036266115.1 Gemmatimonadaceae bacterium
TGGGTGTTCGTGCTGCGCGGCGTGCTGGCGGTGCTGTTCGGCGTCGTCGCCTTCGCCTGGCCCGGTCCCACGATCCGGCTGTTCGTGCTCGTGTTCGGCATCTACGCCATCCTCGATGGCGTGTTCTCGCTGGCCGCGGCCATCCGGCCCGCCCCAGGCGAGTCGCGATGGGTCCTCACCCTGCTCGGCATCCTCGGCCTGGCGGTGGGCATCTTCGTGCTCGTCCGGCCCGGGCTGTCGGCGGTGGCTCTGGTGTACGTGACGGCCATCTGGGCCATCGTCACCGGGATCGCGGAGGTCGTCGCCGCCATCGCGCTCCGCAGGGTGATCGAGGGCGAGTGGCTCTTCGTCGTCTCCGGCGTGCTCTCCGTCCTGCTCGGGCTCTTCCTCATCACACGCCCCGCCGCCGGTATTCTGGGCCTGCTCTGGGCGGTCGCGATCTACGCGGTGATCGCCGGCATCACGCTCATCGCGCTGGGATTCCGCCTGCGGTCCTGGGCCAGGGCGCAGCGCACGGGGTGAGCCGTGGAGCGGCACGCGAGCGTGGCCGGCGACTCGCCGACGCCCATCTGGATCTCCCGACGCACGCGCAACGTGCTCGTCGCGCTGGGGCTCGGCGTGCTGCTCCTGCTCGTCTCGCTGGCTCCGACCATCCTCGTGCTCACGCTGGGTGGCGCGGCACTCGCGCTCGTGCTGTCCTTTCCGGTGCGGGCGTTGTCGCGCTTCATGCCGCGGAGCCTCGCCATCGCGCTCTCGCTACTGGCCACGACCGGCCTGGTGGTGCTCCTCGTGGCGTTCGTGATCCCGATCCTGGTCGAGCAACTGGGCGCGCTCGTGAACGCGGTGCCCGGCATCGCGCAGAACCTCGGCAAACGGCTGCCGTCGGTGCTGCGGTGGCTCGGCGAGCGCGGGCTGCTGCCCGCCAGCCGGGAAGAGTTCCTCGACGAGCTGCAGCAGCAGGTCCTAGGCGGCATCCAGGGCTTCGCGAGCCGGCTCCTGAGCGGGCTCGGACGGTTCCTCACCGGCGCGCTGGGTGTGGCGGTGAACCTGTTCGGCATCGTGTTCCTCGCCATCTACCTGGTGGCCGATTCGCGGCGGCTCGAAGCGCTCGCGATCCGGACGACGCCCCACCGCTATCGGCGCGACGTGCGCGACCTCTGGACCGCGTTCAGCCACACCCTCTCGCGCTACATCGGCGGGCTGGGGCTCTCGCTCCTCATCCAGGGCGGGCTGTCGGCCATCGCGCTCTACTTCCTGGGCGTGCCATACGCCATCCTGCTCGGGGTCTGGGTGTCCATCACGGCGCTCGTGCCGTACCTGGGCGCATGGATCGGCGCGGTGCCGGCCGTGCTGCTGGCGCTCTCGATCTCACCGCTGACCGCGGTGCTCACCGCCGCGCTCTTTCTGCTGATCCAGCAGCTCGAGGGCAACGTGCTCACGCCACGGATCCAGGGCGAGGCCGTGCGGGTGCACCCGATCCTGATCTTCCTGGCGGTGATCGCCGGGGGGGAGCTGTTCGGGATCTTCGGTGTCGTGTTCGCCGTGCCGGCGGTGGCCGTGCTGCGGGTGCTGTTCGACTTCTTCCGGGCGCGCCTGCACGTGAAGCGCAATGCGCCGCCCGTGGTGGTGTGAGCTTCTACTTCGTGATCGGCACGCAGAACCACCACGCGCGCGGCCTGATGCTCGACGGCGAGGTGACGGTCACCATGTCTGACGGCCAGGTCGCCATGGCGCTCGTCGACTGTTACTTCCTCCGCTTCGTGCGCTGATGCGTGCGCTGACGCGTGGGCCGGCCTCCTCGCACCCGCGCGTCACATGGCCACGTCGCTGGCGGAGAGCTTGCTGGTCTCGAGCGCCGGCGCGGGCGGTAGCCCAGTCACCTGGAGAATCTGCCGCTCATCGAGCGTCTCGTGCTCCAGCAGCGCGGTGGCCAGGGCGTCCAGAGCCGCGCGGTGTTCGCTCAGGAGCTGTCGCGCCTCGTCGTGGCTGTCGTTGATGATCGCGAGTACTTCGGCGTCGATGGCGCGAGCGGTGTCCTCGCTGAAGGGCCGCGAGGCGCCCATGCCGCCCACGCCGCTCAGGTACGGGTTCTCGCGCGGCGCGAGCTGCACCATTCCGAGCCGCTCGCTCATCCCCCACCGCGTCACCATGTTGCGCGCCAGGTTGGTGGCCTGCTCGATGTCGTTCTCGGCCCCGGTGGTCCTCGTGCCGTACACCACCTCCTCGGCCGCGCGCCCGCCCAGCATGCCCACGATCCGCGCGCGCAGATACGCCTCGGGATAGTTGTATCGGTCGTCGTCCGGCCGTTGATACGTGACGCCGAGCGCCTGGCCGCGGGGCACGATCGTCACCCGATGCACCGGGTCGGCGCCAGGCACCACCAGGCCCAGGATGGCGTGGCCGCCCTCGTGGTACGCCACCCGCTCCCGGTCCGCGCGGCTCAGCAGGAGCGCCCGCTCGGGGCCGAGCACGATCTTCTCCAGCGCGTCCATGAAGTCCACCTGCCGCACCTGGTTCTGGTCGCGCCGGGCGGCGAGCAGCGCGGCCTCGTTCACCAGATTGCGCAGGTCGGCCCCGGCGAGCCCCGGCGTGGCGCCCGCGATCTCCTCGAGCGACACGTCCATCGCGAGCGGCACGTGGCGGGTGTGCACCTTCAGGATCGCTTCGCGTCCCTTGCGGTCCGGCAGGTTCACCACCACGCGCCGGTCGAAGCGCCCCGGGCGCAGGAGCGCCTTGTCGAGCACGTCGGGCTGGTTGGTGGCAGCCAGCACGATGATCCCCTCGCGGCTCGAGAAGCCATCCATCTCGGTGAGGATCTGGTTGAGCGTCTGCTCCTGCTCGCTCGAGCCGCCGATCGCCACCTGTCCGCGCGCCCGGCCGATGGAGTCCAGCTCGTCGATGAAGATGATGGCCGGTGCATGCTCGCGCGCCTGCTTGAACAGGTCGCGCACCCGCGCCGCCCCCACGCCCACGATCATCTCCACGAACTCCGAGCCGCTCATGGAGAAGAACGGCACCCCCGCCTCGCCGGCCACGGCGCGGGCGAGCAGCGTCTTGCCCGTGCCCGGTGCGCCGATGAGCAGCACGCCCTTGGGCGCGGTGCCGCCCAGGCGCGTGTATTTCTGCGGATCCTTCAGGAAATCCACCACCTCCACCAGCTCGTTCTCGGACTCGTCGATGCCGGCCACGTCATCGAAGGTGATCTTTCCCTCCGCGGCCTGGTCGAAGCGCCGGGCCTTGCTCTTCCCCATGCTGCCCATGAGCCCGCCGCCAAGCCCGCCGGCGCCCTGCTTCGCCGCGCGGCGGAACAGCCAGACGTAGAAGACGATGATGAGGACGGCCGGGCCCAGGCCGAAGAGCAGCGTGAGCCAGGAGTTGCCGGACTGGATCGGCTCGGCGCTGATCTCGACGCCGTTGGTGATGAGGAGCGTCTCGAGGCCGGGGTCCACGAACGACGGCAGGGTGGTGGCAAAGGTGGTGACGTCCTGCGGACGCTCGCCCGATGCGGAGTCCGGCTCAGCCGGGTACTTGACCGCAGCGCGGAACTGGCCCGTGAGACTCGCGCCGCGGCTGAAGATCCGCTCGACGTTGCGCTTCTCGACCTCCTGCTTGAACAGGGTGTAGGGCACCTTGGTCGGCTCGCCGGCGCCGGGAAAGAGCGTGCGCACCAGCAGGAAGTTGGCGAGCAGGATGAGCAGGAACGTGAGCCAGGTGCGGCGCGGCGGCATGGTGGCCGGCCCGGTGGGCTGACCGGGTCCGCCACGCGCCTCGTTCGTGGGGGGCCTGGTCGCGGGGGTGGGACGGCCGCCGCGGGGCCTCCGTTCCTGCTCCGGTCGCGTGGTGGGCCCTGTGGTATCCGTCATGGCGTCGCGGGGGTGGTGGGACGGGCGCCGGCGGGCCGAGGTGCGGGAGCGCCGTGATGTCCCGAGGTGACGCGCCTGGCCATCGCAGCACGATAGGGTGCGCAAAACAGCCCGGCAACCAGACAGGCGTCCAGGGGGTCAATCCTGTACCGGCAACGAGCGAGCCAGCCGCGTGGGGCCGGGAGCGCTTGCGCCGCCGGCGATTCGCCGCGCACCATCAGCCATCCGGGCCTGGCCTTCCACTCATCCTCCGCATGACGACCCCCGCGCACTCCGCCGCCCGCGCGACGCTCGCCGCCGTGCTGCTCGCCGCGGCGGTGCTCGCCGCCGCGGTGCTACCGGCCGCCGCGCAGGCGCCGGCCACGGCGCCGCCGCTGCTCACCGACTCGGCGCGGCGGCGCGTGGTGGACTCGGTGGCCACGGTGGTGGAGCGGCTCTACCCGGCCGCGGACACGGGCGCCATGATCGCGCGCCATCTGCGGCGCCGCGCGGCGGAGGGCGCGTACCGGGACGCGGCGGACGCGCGTCTCTTCGTGCGGCTGCTCACCCAGGATCTGCAGGCCACCAACGAGGACAACCACCTCAACGTCGAGATCGGGTCGCCGGCGCACCCCGGCGGCGTGCCGCCGAGCGGGCACGGGGTGGAGCGCGTGGAGCGTCTCGACGGGAACGTCGGGTATCTCCGCATGAGCCACTTCCAGGGCGGGAGCGAGGCGTCGCGCGCCGTGGAGGCGGCGCTGCGCTACCTGATGACCACGGAGGCCGTGATCCTCGACCTCCGCAACTCGCGCGGCGGCTCCGGGGCGCTCTCGAACTTCGTCATCAGCCACTTCACGGGGCCGGACACGGTGCACTCGCTCACCGTCCTGGACCGCACGGGCCGCCACATCCTGGAGCGGTACACCATGGCCCGGGTGCCGGGCCCGCGGCGCCCGGACGTGCCGCTCTACGTGCTGGTGGACGACGTCACGCGCTCGGCGGCCGAGGACGTGCCGTTCGTGCTGCAGAACATGAAGCGGGCGACCGTCGTGGGCACGCGCACCGCCGGCGCGGGGCGCAACATGACGTTCATCCCGGTGGGCGACGGGCTCGTCGCCTCGGTGTCCGTCACGCGGGTGCTCGATCCGCGCACCCATCGAGAGTGGGAGCGCGTGGGGATCACGCCCGACGTGCGCGTGCCCGCCGACTCGGCGTTGCCGGTGGCGCACGAGCTCGCGCTGGCCGCGATCGCGGAGCGCTCGGGCGACGCCGCGCGGAAGCGCGAGCTCGCGCTGCTGGCGGAGACGGTGCGCGCGACGGCACGGTCGGCGACGCTGCCGGCGGCGCAGCTCCGCCGCCTCGTGGGGACGTACGGGGGCACGCAGTACGTCACCGTGGAGGGAGGCCGGTTGCTGTATCAGACGCGCCATGCCCAGCCGCGCGTGACGCTCGTGCCGCTGGGGGGCGACACCTTCGCGGCGGGGAGCACCCGCTACGCGTTCGCGGAGCGCGGGGGCGAGATGGAGCTCCGCATCACCGAGGCCGACGGCAGCGCGATCGGCTACGCGCGCACGAGCACCAGCGCGCCGGCGCGTCCGCGGTAGGGCCGCCCGCGGGCGGCGCGCTGGCCCGCGCCCGTCAGGCCTTCTTCAGGAACTCGGTCTTCAGCACGAGCCCCTTCACCTTCTCGGCATTGCACTCGATCTCGCCGGGGCGATCCGTGAGGCGGATGTTCCTGATCACGGTGCCGCGCTTCAGCGTCACGGACGACCCCTTCACCTTCAGGTCCTTGATGACCTGGACGGAGTCTCCGTCGGCGAGCGCGTTCCCGTTGCTGTCCTTCACGTCCATGTGATGCTCTCCATACGGTGTACAGGGGCAATGTACACCGGGCGAGGCGCGCGTGGTGACCATCCGCGCCGTCTCGCGGTCGGCGCTCTTCACGCCCGAGCCTTCGTCGACGAACCTCCCGCACGGATTCATGCTGGCGACGGACGGGCTCGCGGCTGCCGTCGTGATCGCGACGATCCTCATCCTCGCGCTCACGCTGCTGGGTTCGATCGTGGACTACTGGATGAGGGTCACGCGGGCAGGGCTACCTGTTCGCACGACCACTCGCCGCGGACGACGTGGGCGTGCTGCTGCGCGAGGCCGTGGATGGGGGCCGCGGCGCGGAGCCCGAGCTGGCCCGCGTGGGGTGAGTGGCGCCGCTCGCCGCGGGCGGATCGTGGGCCGCCGGTGCCGGTTGCGCTCGGCGCTCCGCGGCGGCTTAATTGGCCACCGGCCCGGCGCTGACGCCGTGTCGCTGCCGCTGCCGTGGACCCATGGTCTGTCCGCCCGAGGTCGATGCGAATCTTCAACGTGCTCCTCGCACTCGGCGGCATCTACCTGGCCGCCCCGCTCGCCGCGCAGTCGTCCTCGCTCGATGCCCTGATCCGCGCCGAGGACGCGCGCGCGCGCACGCCCGCCGATCTCGCGATTCTGCGTGCGGGCGCCACGGCCCCCGACGCCGCCGTGCGGCACATGGCCGTTCGCGGCCTGGGCCGGCTGGAGCGCGCGGACGTGCTGGAGGATCTCGTCGCAGCGCTCGGTGACGCCGACGCCCGCGTGCGGCGCGCCGCGGCGGACGCCGTGGGCCAGGCCGTCTCGCGCGGCGACGGCGTGGCGCCCGCGCGCGCCGCGCTGCTCGCTCGCCTGGCCGTGGAGCCCGACCCCGCCGTCCGCGGCCAGATCGCGGAGAATGCGGGGCGCGTGCGGGCCGACTCCGCCAGCGTCATGAGCACCGCGGAGACGCTGGCCGCGCTGCTCCCCCTGCGAGGCGCCGCGCGCGGGCTGTACTTCCTCACCCGCCAGCGCGCGGTGCGCGGGCTGGTGCCGGCCGCGGTGGGCGAGCGGCTCCAGCTCACCGCCACCACGCTCGCCAACCCCGACGATGTCCGCGTGACGGCCGCCGCCGCGCGGCTGGCGGCCGGCGGTGCCACGCCGGAGGAGCTCGCCGCGCTCCGGCGCGATCCGAGCGGCGACGTCCGCGCGCTGGTGGCCACCGCGCAGTCCATCGGCGATCCGGCGCCGGTGGTGCGCTATCGCGCCGTCGCGCTCGCCGGCTGCCCGGCGCTGGTGACCGCCACGCGGGACCCCGACGCGCACGTCGCCCTGGCGGCGGTGGACGCGCTGGCGAAGTGCGCCGGCGATCCGGACGCCGTCGCGACGCTGGACGCGAACCCGTCGCCGCGCGCCGTGGTGGCGCTGGCCGCCGTCGCGCCGGAGCGCGCCCGCCGGCGGATGGCCACGCTCGCGGGGAGCGGCGACCCGTTCGTGCGCGTGTACGCGGTGCGCGTGGCGCGGACGCTCGCGGACACCACGACGCTGCGCGCGCTGGCGGGGGACGCGGACGCGAACGTGGCGAGCGAGGCCATCGACGGCCTCGCCGCGCTCACCGGGCGCGCCGACGACGCCGTGTACGTCGCCGCGCTCCGCTCGGACGCCGCGCAACTGCTGATGTCGGCCGCGAAGGCGCTCACCGGCTCCGGCCAGACGGCCCCGCTGATCGCCGCGCTCGACCGCGTCACGGCGCTCCGCCGTGAGACGTCGCGCGATGCGCGGCTCGCGCTCGTGGACGCGCTGGGCGCTGCGGTGCCGCGGCGCTTCGCGAGCGACTTCGACCCCGTCGTGGCCGGGCGCGCGGCGGAGCTCACCGGTACCACCGCCGCGCCAGCGCTCCTCCCCGAGTCGCCCCTGCCCACGGTGGCGCAGCTTCGGGAGCTCCGTGGCGCGACGATCGAGATGGAGGATGGTGGGCGGATCGAGCTGCGGCTCTTCCCGTTCGATGCGTCCACCAACAGCTGGCGGTTCGCCCGGCTGGCCCGCGCGGGCTGGTTCGACGGGCTCACCTTCCATCGCATCGTGCCGTTCTTCGTGGTGCAGGGCGGGAGCCCGCTCGCCAACGAGTACGTGGGCGATGGGCCGTTCACGCGCGACGAGATCGGGTTGGAGAACCGTCGGGGTACGGTGGGCGTGTCCACCCGCGGTCGTGACACGGGCGACGGCCAGATCTTCATCAACACGGTGGACAACGTACGGCTGGACCACGACTACACGGTGTTCGCCGAGGTGGTGAGCGGGATGGACGTGGTGGATCGGATGCAGGAGGGGGCGCGGATCCGGCGGGTCACGGTGCGGTAGATGGCGGTGGCAGGGTAGCCGCGTGAGAGGCAGCGTCGCGTGAGAGGCAGCGTGCGGTCGGTCGGTGGCGTGCGGGGAACACGGTCGTGACGCTCACCGTGCTCGGCGACCGACTGGGCCTGGATCGCGCCGCCGTGGGCCAGGCGCTCCGGCTGGCCCTCTCCGCCTGGCTCGCGTTCGCGATCGCCGCCGCGCTGCACGTGCAGTACGCCTACTGGGCCGCCATGCCGGTGTGGGTGGTCGCGCAGTCATCG
>DATANT010000070.1:0-13653 GCA_036266115.1 Gemmatimonadaceae bacterium
GAGGGCGTGCGGGGGCCTGGGGGGCGTCGCCGAACGAGCGCGGGGTGGGGCGAACGAGCGCGGAACGAGCGCGGGGCGGGGGAGCCGTTGGGCCGGCAGCCGGACTCGTGGCGAGGACTGCCGTGAGACCGGCAGCCAGGCCGGCAGCCGGACGGACGGTGCGCGCGGAGGGTGAGGGACACGGCGGAGCCCGAGGACGGGGCGGGGGGGACGGGGCGGGGGGGACGGGGCGGGGGGGACGAGGCGGGCTGGATGCGAACGGGGCGGGGCCAGCACACCCCCGCCGGCCCCGCCCCACACGACTGCCGCGCGCCGTCAGCGCGCGGTCAGCCGCGCCGCCGACGCCGCACGGCGCTCACCAGCGCGTCAGCTTCGGGCACCCGGAGCGCCAGCGTCGCCCCCACATACGTCAGCCCGAAGAGCCCGATGGCGAGCAGCGCGCCCGCCCGACCGTCCATCCCCGGCGCCAGCTTCACGCCGATGCCTACGGCGGCCGCCGCCAGCGCGGCGCCCCACAGCCGCGCCACGTGCCCCGCCGGCACGCCGGTGTGGCCCACCCGCCGCTGCACGCCGCGGCGCAACAGCGCGAACTCCAGCCAGCCCACCACGCCGGCGGTGGCGGTGAGCAGCGCCGCCCCCCACTGCGGCGCGAGCCCCAGCCGGGGCGGCAGATGGATGGCGGCCAGATAGCCCAGCACCATGGTGAGCGCGATGCGCACCACGGCGTAGCGCATGGGGGTGTGAGTGTCGTGCAGCGCGTAGAACGCCGACGAGTACAGGCGCCCCATGGTGGTGGCCAGCAGGCCGAGGGCCGAGCCGGCGAGGATGGCCCACACCAGCCGCGTGTCGGCGGCGGTGAATCGCCCGCCCTGCAGGATGGCCCCGGCGATGGCGTCGCCCAGGAAGATGAACGCGGCAGCGGACGGCACCACGAAGTAGGCCACGCGCCGCAGCCCGCCATCCAGCCGGTCGCGCAGCGCGGCCGCGATCTGCTCGCTGGTGCCGGTCGCGCTCGACATCGCGGGCAGCTCGGCGGCCGACACGCTCATGCCGAACAGGCTCACCGGCAGGGTGGTGAGCTGCTGCGCGTAGCCCAGCGCCGCCGCCGCGCCGTTGCCGAGCAGGCTGGCGATGATGGTGTCCACCCACGCGCTGAGCTGCACCACCCCTCGGCTCAACACGGTGGGGCCGAAGTTGCGCACCACGGTGCGCACGTGGGCGCCGGTGCGGCGCAGGCCCACCCGCAGTCCCCGCTCCAGCCGGAGCACCGTGGGCAGCTGCACCAGCACCTGCAGCACTGCGCCGGCCACCGAGGCCCACGCCGCGGCCACGGCCAGCTCCACCATGCCCACCCGGCCGCCGAACCAGATCAGCGTGGCGATGATGGCCACGTTCCACGCCACCGGCGCGGCGTACGAGAGCAGGAAGCGCCGGTGGCTGTTCAGGATACCCAGGCACCACGCCGAGACCACGAGCAGCGCGATGCCGGGAAAGAGGATGCGCACCAGGCGGATGGTGAGCTCGCGCTTCTCGCCCACGAAGCCCGGCGCCAGCACGCTCACGAGCTGCGGCGTGACGAGCATGCCCACGAGCACGAGCACCGCGGTGACCAGCGCCAGCAGCGCGAGCACCGCGCCGGCCACGCGTCCGGCCTCCTCGTGCTCGCCGCGCGCCCGCAGCCCGGCGTACACGGGGATGAACGACGCCGAGAGCGCGCCCTCGCCCAGCAGGTTCTGCAGGAAGTTGGGAATGCGGAGCGCGAGGGTGTACGCGTCGGCCACGGCGGACGCGCCGAAGTAGTGCGCGAGCACGCTGTTGCGCACGAGGCCGAAGATGCGCGACAGGAAGATGCCGGCCGCCACCAGCAACGACGACCGGCCGCCGCCCCCCTGGAGGGGAGCAGCGGCCGGAGGCGGCGCGCCCGCCCGCGTGGGCGGCAGCGCCGAGGGTGGCGTGGGCAGCGTCAGGCCGCCGGCGTCGCGGCGCCGGGCGCCGGGGCCGGAGGGGCGACCGCCACGCCCGTGGCCGGGTCCACCACGGCCATACCCATGGCGTGGTAGCCCTTGTCCACGTAGACGGTGGTGGCGGTGATGCCGCTGGCCAGCGGGCTGGCCAGGAACGCGGCCGTGTTGGCCACCTCGGTGGCCTCCACCGGCTCGGCCAGCGGGGTGTTGCGGGCGCAGTAGTCCACCATGGTGCCGATGATGCCGATGGCGCTCGCGGCCCGTGACGCGTACGGGCCGGCCGAGATGGTGTTCACCCGGATGCCGTACTGCCGACCGGCCTCGAAGGCGAGCGTGCGCGTGTCGCTCTCCAGCGCGGCCTTGGCGGACGACATGCCGCCGCCGTAGCCGGGCACCACGCGCTCGCTGGCCATGTAGGTGAGCGAGAGCACCGAGGCGCCGGGGCGCAGGTGCGGGCCCAGCGCGCGGAGCATGGAGATGAGCGAGTAGGCGCTCACGCCCACCGCGGCCAGGTAGCCGCCGCGGCTGGTCTCGAGCAGCGGCTTCTTGACCTCGGGGCCATTGGCGAGCGAGTGCACGAGGATGTCCAGCGGCTGGTCGCCGAAGTCGGCGACGAGGCCCGCCACCATGCCGGCGATGCTGAAGTCCCCGGTGTCCTTGTAGCGCTTGTTGGCCCGCACGTCCTCGGGGACGTCGGCCATGGTGTCGTAGGCGGCGTCCAGCGGGTAGATCTTCTCGAACGTGAGCAGGGAGCCGTCGGCCAGTCGGCGCGACTCGTCCATCTTGCCGCGCTCGAGCAGGTTCAGGAAGATGTTGAGCGCCGGCGGCCAGGTGGCCACGCACACGCTCGCGCCAGCCTCGGCCAGCGCCCTGGCGATCGCGAACCCGTAGCCGCCGTCGTCGGCGACGCCCGCGACGAGGGCGCGGCGTCCGGTGAGGTCGATGTTCAGCATGGTGCGAACGGTGGCCTGTGCGGGGCCGGGAGGCAAGAGGGCCGGAGCCCTCCGGCGCGTCAGGCCAGCGCGCCCGACGCGGCGTTACGGGGCGCCGCGGCGCGGGCGGCGAACGCGGCCAGCAGCGCGGCGGGAATGCGCGACAGCGGCAGCACCTCCGCCGCGGCGCCCATCTTCACGGCTTCCTTGGGCATGCCGTACACCACGCAGCTGGCCTCGTCCTGGGCCACGGTGTGCGCGCCGGCGTCACGCATGGCGAGCAGGCCGCGCGCGCCGTCCGCGCCCATGCCGGTGAGCAGCACGCCCACCGCGTCGCCGCCGGCGTGCCGGGCCACGGACGCGAACAGCACGTCCACCGCCGGCCGCTGATGGTGCACCGGCGGGCCGTCCTTGACGCGCACCACGTAGCGCGCCCCGCTGGCCTGCAGCACCAGGTGATGGTTGCCGGGCGCCACGAGGGCCACGCCAGGCATCACCAGGTCGTTGTCCCGCGCCTCGCGCACCTCCATGGCGCACACGCGGTGCAGCCGCTCGGCGAAGGCGGCGGTGAAGTGCTCGGGCATGTGCTGCACGATCACCGTGCCCGGCGCGTCGGCAGGCAGCGCGCGCAGCACGTGCTCGATGGCCTGCGTGCCGCCGGTGGACGCGCCGATGGCCAGTACCCGATGGCTGGTGTCGAGCCGCACCGTGGGCGTCACGGCCGGTCGCGCCGCCGGCGCGCGCAGCGCGGGGAAGCGCGCCAGCGCGGCGGCCCGCACGGCCCGCACCAGCTGGCCGGCGATGTTCGGCGTGGAGGTGGCGCTGCCCGGCTTGGCGATCACCTCCACCGCGCCAATGGCGAGCGCGCGCACCGCCAGCTCGCTGTGCCTGGGCGTGAGCGAGCTGAGGACCACCACCGGCATGGGATGGTGCTGCATGAGCTTCTCGAGGAACGAGAGGCCGTCCATGCGCGGCATCTCCACGTCCAGCGTGAGCACGTCCGGACGCAGGGACACGATCTGGTCGCGCGCCGCGTACGGGTCGGCGGCGGTACCCACCACCTCGATGTCGGGCTGCCGGTTGAGCTCCTCGGCGAGGATCTTCCGGACGATCGCGGAGTCGTCCACCACGAGCACGCGGATCACGACGGGCCTCCGGCGCGGCGGCCGAGGGTGGGCGGGGTCACAGCACGACCTCCTGGCCGTTGCTGCGCACCACGACGTCGCCGCTGCCCACCACGAGGGCCAGGGTGCGAGAGAGGAGCACGCCGCCCACGTCCTGCGCATGCAGGGCCACGCCGTTGCGATGCAGGAGCCGGGCGAGCGTCGTGATGTTCTGCTGGCCGATGCGGAAGCGGTCGTCGCGCTCGTCGGCCGCGGCGGCGCCACCGGCCACCTTCACCACCATGCGGTGCTTCTGCGCGCCGGCCGCGTAGCACGCGCGAAAGAGCGCCGGAACGCCCGTGTCCACGAAGACGAACGGGTTCTCGCGCGCCTTCTCGCGATTGATGGCCGAGGTGGGCAGCATGACGTGCAGCAGCCCGCCCACGCCGGCCACGGGGTCGTGCACGGCGATGCCCAGGCAGCTGCCCAGGGCATAGGTGACCAGCCGGTCGCCCGGCAGCGCCGAGACGTGCATGTCCGCGATGCCCACCACATGCTCGCCGCAGCGCAGCCAGGGCAGCGCGATCATCGGACGTAGGCCGCGGGCTGCACGTAGCGGAACTCGTGCGCCAGCGCGGTGAGGCTCTCCGAATGGCCCACCAGCAGATGGCCGCCGGGCGCCAGCAGCCGCCAGAAGCGCTGCACGAGCCGCTCCTGCGTGGGCTTGTCGAAGTAGATCATCACGTTGCGGCAGAAGATGACGTCGAACGGGCCGCGCATGGGCCACTCCGCCATCAGGTTGAGCTGGGCCACGCGCACCAGCTTGCGCGTGGCCTCGTTCACCCGATAGTCGCGCGGCTGGCCGGGCACCACCGTGAAGTGGCGGCGCCGCATGTTCTGCGGCACGTCGCGAAGCAGGTCCGCGTCGTACACCGCGGCCTGCGCCCGCGCCAGCACGCGTGTGGAGATGTCGGTGGCCAGCACGCGCGCGTCCATCTGGTCCAGCTGCGGCACGTGGTCGCGCAGCAGCATGGCGATGGTGTACGCCTCCTCGCCCGACGAGCAGCCGGCGCTCCAGATGCGGATGGACCGGTTGCGCTGGGCGAGCGCCGGCAGCACGCGCTCCACCAGCAGGTCGAAGTGCGCGGACTCGCGGAAGAAGCTCGTCTTGTTGGTGGTGAGCGCATCCACCATGGCGGTGAGCTCCGCCCTCGACGCGTCCTGCTCCAGATAGGCGAGGTACGACCGGTAATCGGCCAACCCGAGCTGCCGCAGGCGGCTCGCGAGCCGCGACCGCACGAGCGTCTCCTTGCCGCGCGGCAGCGTGACGCCGCAGATCTCGTACATGAGCTGCGCGATGCGGCGGAACTGCGACTCGCTCAGCTCCGCGAGCCCGGACAGCGCTACGGGTGTGGCCAGATCGGTCATTCCGTGGTCTCGGACTCCGCGGCGATGCTCATGACGGTGGAGAGGCTCGAGACCTCCTCCGTGGAGAGCACGCGCTCGATGTCCAGCAGCAGGCGCACGCAGCCGTTGGTCTTGGCGATGCCCAGCAGGAAGTCGGTGTTGACGGAGGCACCGAAAGGCGGCACCGGCTCCACGTCGGCGCCGGGGATGGTGACCACCTCGGAGACGCGGTCCACCACGATGCCCATCTGCACGCCTTCGAGCTGCACGACGATCATGCACGTCTCCGGCACGTCGGCCTGCGCCATGCCGAACTTGCGGCGCAGGTCCACGATGGGGATGATCTTGCCGCGCAGGTTGATCACGCCGCGCACGAACTCCGGCGTGCGCGGCACCCAGGTCACGGGCATCATGCCGATGATCTCGTGGACCTTGAGGATCTCCAGGCCGTACTCCTCGCCGGCGAGGAAGAAGCTGAGGAACTTGCCGCCGCGGGCGGCGCCCGGCGTGGCGGGCTCCGTGGCGACGGCGTCCGGCGCGGCGGGACGGGCGGGCATGCGTGCGGTGGTCATCGGGCGAGAGGGATCGGGAAACGGTGAGCGGGAGAGGGAGTGCGGGGGCGGCTGGCGCGGGCGGCGATCGCGGCGCTCACGCCACGGACCGCTGGCCGCTCTCGGGCGCCTGGCGCGCCAGCGCGATGAGCTCGGGCACGTCCAGGATGAGCCCCACCCGCCCGTCGCCCAGGATGGCCCCGCCGGACACGGCGGGCACCTTGCCCAGTCCGGCGCGCAGCGACTTGGTCACCACCTGATGCTGGGCCACCAGCTCGTCCACCAGCACGGCGGCGCGACGGTCTCCGTCGCCCACGATCATCAGCAGCGCGCGCTCGGGATCCTCCACGGCGCCGGGGATGCCGAAGATCTGGTGAACCCGCACGATGGGCATCAGCTCGCCGCGCAGCAGCACCATCTCGCCGCGGCCGGCGATGGTGGAGAGCATGCTGCGCTCGGGGCGGAAGCTCAGGTGGATGTTGATGGTGGGCACGATGTACCGCTCGGCGCCCACGCGCACGAGCATGCCGTCGGTGATGGCCAGCGTGAGCGGGAGCCGGATGGTGAACAGGCAGCCGCGGTCCGGCTCGGACGCGATCTCCACGTGGCCGCGCAGCGCGTCGATGTTCTGGCGCACCACGTCCATCCCCACGCCGCGCCCCGAGACGTCGGTGACCTGCTCCGCGGTGGAGAAGCCCGGCGCGAAGATGAGGTCGAACACGTCGCTGTCCGTCATGCCGCGGTCCGACTCGATCAACCCCCTGGCGATGGCCTTCTGCACGATGCGCTCGCGGTCCAGGCCGCGGCCGTCGTCGCGCAGCTCCACCACCACGTTACCGCTGGCGTGGTAGGCCGAGAGGTGGATGGTGCCGGCCGCGGGCTTGCCCTTGGCCGTGCGCGCCGAGGGGAACTCGATGCCGTGGTCCACGGCGTTGCGCACCATGTGCACCAGCGGATCGCTGATGTAGTCCACCATGTTGCGGTCGATCTCCGTCTCCTCGCCCTCGGTGACGAACTCCACCAGCTTGCCGCCCTTGTAGGCCAGGTCGCGCACCAGCCGCGCCACCTTCTGGAACGAGGGCTTGAGCGGCACCATGCGCATGGACATGCTCAGCTCCTGCAGCTCGCGCACGATCTTGCCGGCGTGCGCCACCTTGCGGGCCACGTCGCTGTGCGGCGTGCCGGTGAGCGTCTGGTCGCCGCTGATCATGGACTGCGCGATCACCATCTCGCCCACGAGGTCGATCAGGCGGTCCAGGCGGTCGGTGCGCACGCGCACGGAGGACTCGGCGCCGCGGTGCGCGGCCGGGGTGTCGCCCGTGGACGGCGCGGTGCCGGCGCGCCGCGGCGCCGCCGGCGCGTCCAGCTCGAAGGCGGCCGCCAGCTCGCTGGCCGAGGCCTCCGGCGCGTCGTCCGTGGTGTCGATCTCGGAGCTCAGGTAGTCGAGCAGCGCCTGGTAGCCCACCGGCGTGACCAGGCGCTCGCCGCCCAACGCCGCTTCCACGGCCGAGAGCAGCTCGCCGATCATGTCCGCGGAGCGCAGCGCCAGATCCGCGCAGCGGCTCGTGTACGCGATCTCCTGCGTGCGCACGCGGTCCAGCAGCGACTCGGCCTGGTGTGCGAACGCCGAGATCCGCTCCAGTCCCAGGAACGCCGCCGTGCCCTTCACCGTGTGGAACGCGCGGAACACGGTGTTGATCGCCTCGCTGTCGTTGGGCGCGTTCTCCAGCTCCAGCAGCGCCGCCTCGGCGGCCACGAGGAACTCGCGGCTCTCGGCCACGAAGTCCTGTAGCAGGTCCGGGTCGGAGTCCGCCGGCAGGGCGTCCGAGCCGTCCGCCTCGTCGGCGCGCATCGTGCCGGCAGCCGTCGTCGCGGCCGGCCGCACCATGACGTGCTCCAGCAGGCGGCTGGCGCTGGCGATGGCGGCGGTCGCGTCGGCCCCGCTCTCCCACTCCACGTTGCCCAGCGCACGCGCGGCGCTGGAGAGCAGCGCGCACGTGTCGAGATCCTCGGTGGCGGGGTCGGTGGCCAGGGCCGCGAGCATCCCGCGCACCCGCTCCACGTCCGCCCGGTCGGTGGGCTCGAGCTGCACGAGCAGCGCGGCGATCTCGTTCAGGTCGGGGCTGGCCGGGGAGGGCCGCTGGTCACGGGAAGCGGATGACGACATGCGGATGGACGGAGATGCGGGTGATGCGGCGCGGGGGTGCCGCGCCAGGAGCGGGCGAGCCCGGCGCGCTAGGCGCGGTTCAGGAGATCGCGCATGATCTCGTCGGCCAGCGCCTGGCGCTCCTCGGCGTTCAGCATGCTCGCCGACGGATCGGAGAGCCGGAGCGGCGCGGGCTCCGCGGGCGGGGCGGCGGCCGTCTCGCCCGTCGGCGGCGCCGATCGCGAGAGCTGGTCCAGCCGGTGCTCCATCTTGCCGAGCAGGTTGATGGCGCAGTCGATCTGCTGCGTGGTGATGTCCTGGAACTGCAGGCACCCGGTGAGCAGGAACAGCTCGTCGCGCAACCTGGCGCGCAGCGCGGCGGCCTCGGTGCCCACGTTGCCGGCGTCGTCCAGCTGGTCCACCAGGCTGGTGAGGCGGTCGATGCCATCCATGATGCCCGCCGCCGCGGTCTCGGTGGCCGAGGTCACCTCGCGCAGCTTCGCGCTCGTGTCGTGCAGCGTCTGCGCCGCGGTCTCCTCGATGGCCGTGCGGCTCTCGCGGAGGCAGAGCAGCACGGCGGCCGCCTCGGTGTAGGCGCGCAGGAGCATGGGATAGAGCGCCCCGATGCGGGTCGCGTCGGCCGTGGGCTCGGCCAGCGCGGTGCGCATCTCCCGCCGCAGGCGCTCCGCCTGCGGCAACGCCTGGCGCAGCTCGTCCAGCATGCGGTCCATGAGCTGGAGCGCCGCCTCGGCGTCTGGCCGCGGGTCCGTGTGGACGTCGTTCGACATCGGGGAGGAGGCGTCGCCGGCACCCCCGGGGGTGCGGTTTCGAGCCGGAGCGGTGGTCGCCATCAAGGTCCGTGAGCGTTCTCGGGTGGGCAGCGTCCGTCGGAGTGGCTCCGTAGGCGACGCGTTGCTGCCGGCTTGCGCAACGTCGCGCGTGGCCAGCGGCGGGACACGCGACACGAGCGCCGCACCTCCCGTCGCTGGGCAGTATCGGCAGGTGGGGCGGCGAGCTTGAGGAGCGCCGGGATCGCGCCGCGCGGGCGCGGCCCGAGACCGGTCAGGCCGGGCCCACCTCGCCGGCCGCGCCCCGGCGCAGCCGGTCCCGCACCCCCGCCCAGGCGGCGTCGTCGGGCGGATGCTCCACGTACACGATGCGGCACCCCGCCTCGTCCAGCTCGTGCAGCGCGGCGTACAGCCGGCGCGCGTAGCCGGCGGGGTCCGCGGGCATCAGGAGCGCCCGGGCGATGCCCGTGTCGAACACCGCGGCGTGCGCCCCCGCGTGCGGCGCGCGCAGCAGCACGCCCACCCGCTCCCCGCGCGCCGCCGCCCGCGCGGCCCATGCACGCACCTGGTCCTGCTGCGACGCGTGAAAGAGCGTCAGCTCGGCGCGCGGCGCGTAGTGGCGGTCCATCATCCCGGGCGACGCGCGGGGCGCATCGCCGGTGGGCGCCGCCGGCAGCGCCGAGGCGGGGAGCACGTCGCCGATCTCGGCGGACAGCGCCTCCAGCGAGATCATTCCCGGTCGCAGCACCACCGGCACCGCGCCGGTGAGATCGAGTACGGTGGACTCGATGCCCACGTCGGTCGCACCGCCGTCCAGGATGAGGTCCACCCGGTCGCCCAGCGCGCTCGCCACGTGCGACGCGGTGGTGGGGGACAGCTCCGTGAACCGGTTGGCGCTGGGCGCGGCCACGGGAATGCCGGCCTCTCGCAGCAGCGCGAGCGCCACCGGGTGGGCCGGTATGCGCACGGCCACGCTCCCCAGCCCGGCGGTCACCGCGTCGGGCACCACGCTCGCCCGCGGCAGCACGAGCGTGAGCGGCCCCGGCCAGAACCGCTCGGCCAGGCGTTGGGCGGCGACCGGCCAGCGCGTGACCAGCCGCTGCACCGCGTGCACGTCGGTAGCGTGCACGATGAGCGGATTGTAGTTGGGACGTCCCTTGGCGGCGAAGATGCGCCCCACCGCCGCGGGATCGAGCGCGTCCGCGCCCAGGCCGTAGACGGTCTCGGTGGGAAAGGCCACGAGACCGCCGGCGCGGAGCACGGCCGCGGCGTGGCGGATGGCGTCGGGGGTGGCGGGGAGCACGGGCACGGACGAAAGGTATCGAGCGCGGGCCGCCCGCGTACCACGGAGCACCGCAATAGCTTTCCCCATCGATATGCCCGATCCGTCGCCGCCGCCTCGCCGCATCCTGCTCGCCGATGCCGACGCCTTCTTCGTGGCCGTCGCGCGCCTGGCGGACCCCGAGGGCGCCGGGCGCGCGCGGCTGCTCATCGTGGGCGGCAGCCCGGCGTCGCGCGGCGTGGTGACGTCGGCGTCGTACGAGGCCCGCGCCTACGGCGTGCGCTCGGCCATGCCCATGGTGCGCGCGCTCAAGCTGTGCCCGCGCGCCACGGTGGTGCCGGTGCCGCGCGGCGCGTGCTCGGCCAAGAGCCGCGAGATCCGCCAGGTGCTGGGCCGCTTCGCGCCCCTGGTGGCGGCGGCGAGCATCGACGAGTGGTACCTGGATCTCGCCGGCACCGAGGCGCTGTACGAGCACGAGCCGCTCGCCTGCACGGCGCACCGCATCCGCGAGGCCGTGATCGCCGAGACCGGACTGTCCATCTCACTGGGCGGCGGCACCTCGCGGCTGGTGGCCAAGCTGGCCGTGGAGCGCGCCAAGCCCAAGCCGGGCAGCGGCGCCAACGGCGTGCACGTGGTGGAGCCGGGGGCGGAGCTGGACTTCCTGGCCGGCTGCGCGCTGGCCGAGCTGCCACAGGTGGGGCCGCGAATGCAGGAGCGATTGCAGCAGGCGGGGTTGCACACCGTGAGCGACGCGCGCCAGGCTGGCCCGCACACGCTCGTGCGGCTGCTGGGCGAGCGCGCCGGCCTGTGGCTGGACGCGCGCATTCGCGGGGTGGACACCTCGCCGGTGGAGGAGCGTGGGCTGGCGCGATCCATCAGCCGCGACGAGACGTTCGCGCGCGACCTGCACGACGACGCCGAGCTGGAGGCCGAGCTGTGGCAGCTGGTGCTGCGCGCGGGCGCGGACCTGCGACGCGCCGGGCTACAGGCGCGCACCATCACCGTGCGCGTGCGCGACGCGGACTTCACCAACCGCTCGGCCAGCCGTACGCTGGGCACGGCGCTGGAGACCGATCAGGCCATCGGCGCCGTGGCCCGGGCGCTGTTCGCCAAGCTGCGCCGCGCGCGCCGCGTGGGCGCGCGGCTGCTGGGCGTGGGCCTGTCGCAGCTCGCGCCGACCGGCGAGGGGCCGGGTCAGCTCGCGCTCTTTGACGAGCCGGCCGCGGCGCTGGAGTCGCCGCGCGACCGCGCGCTGGCGCACACGCTGGACGCGCTGCGGCAGCGATTCGGCGCCGGCATCGTGGTGCCCGGCGCGGCCCAGCGCCGGCCGGAGCCCGACTGACCGGACGCGCCAGCGGCGGGGCGATCGCGCCGCGCCGCGGCCGGCATGGCGATCAGGCGCCGGGCGAGGGCGCGAGGCTCGCGCGCGGCGGGGCGCCGCCGTCCACGCCATCGCGGAGCCGGTAGTAGCCGTCCAGCGCCCAGTCCACCGCGCGCTCGATGAGCAGCAGACGGATTGCGTGGCGTCCCTCGCGCAGGCAGGCCTCGCCTACCATGCGCTTCACGGTGCGTCGCACCGGGTTGAACGGCACGTCGCATCGGCGCTCGCGCGCTGCGTACTGGCGCACGGCGTGCCGCAGGTCCTGGCACGGGGGCCATCGCAGCGCTCCGGAGCGTCGGAGCGCGTCGGACAGCGCCCCGGCGCGGCGCGCGGCGTCGCTGTGCACGTCGTCGTGCATCTCCTCGTGCATGTCCTGGGTCATTGGCGAGTGGGTGAAGAGGATCGGTGGGCGGTGGAGGGCGATGCGTCGCGGCGCGCGTCCAGGCGCGGAACGCGACCGGCCCCGCTGCTCAGCGGACCGCGGAGGGCGCGGGGCGCAGCTGCCCGTGCAGCGCGTCGTGGACCGCGTGCGCCACGGCAATCACCTGCGCGTCGCTCCTGCGAGTGGGGAACACGAAGGCGATGCCGTACGTGCCGTCACCGCGGGCGGAGGTGGACGGGCGGATCAGCCGCGCGAGCAGCAGCGTGCCATCGCTGATCCATTCGTACCCGCCGTCGTACACGATCTCGAGCCGGCTGGCGTCCGGCTCGGGTGCCGGCGGACGACCGGCCGCGCCGCATATCGCCTGCAGGAGTGCCTGGCTTCCCTCGCGCGCGGCGCGCACGGCGTGCTCCACGTCATCGAAGCCCATGAACGTGACGACGTCGCCGCGGATCGACCCGATGGCGGCGCCATCGGGATCCCGCAGGGCGAACATCCCCTCGTCTTCCGCGAATACCGTGAGTCTCGTCATGCCTGCATCCTCGTGATCATGTGGTGGATGCACGTCCCATGGACGTGCGCGTTGTGTATGTGATTGGGTAGGTGGTGGGTGATCCGGGGCCGCAAACGCACACCGCCCCGCCTGCGACGTTCGCAGGCGGGGCGGTGTGTACTCCGCGTGTGGGGGGCTAGCGCGGACTTGCCGTCCGTGCCGACCCTCCACTCCCCCTGCGTCGCGCGACCACGATGGCGCACGCTCGCGGCGGCCTCCCGATGCGCCGGAAGGGCGTCACGTCGCGACGGCCGAGCACGCGCGTCTCGGAGACGCGCGTGCAGTGCGGTGCGGCGGCAGAGGGGTGGAACATGGTCACGCGTAGATGCCGCGCAGGCGGTGGACGGTGGCCACGCGGCTCACGGCCAGCATGTAGGCCGCCGTGCGCATGCTCACCTTGTGCTGCTGGGCCAGCGTCAGCACCGCCTGGAAGCTCTGCGTCATGATCTCCCGCAGCCGGTCGTTCACCACGTCCTCCGGCCAGAAGTAGCCCCCGCGGTTCTGCACCCACTCGAAGTAGCTCACCGTCACCCCCCCGGCGTTCGCCAGGATGTCGGGCACGACGAAGATCCCCTTCTCCTCGAGCACCGCGTCGGCGGCCGCCGTCGTCGGCCCGTTGGCCGCCTCGCAGATCACGCGCGCCCGGATGCGCCCGGCGTTCTTCGTCGTGATCACGTTCTCCAGCGCCGCCGGCAGCAGCACGTCGACCTCGAGCGTCAGCAGCTCGTCGTTCGTCAGCGGCTCGCCCCCCTGGAACCCCTCCAGCGTCTTGTGCTCCCGCACGTGGGCGATCGCCGCCGCCACGTCCACGCCGGCCGCGTTGTAGATGGCGCCCGTGCGATCCCCGATGGCCACGATCCGGCACCCCTCCTTGGCGAGCAGCGTGGCGGCCACGGAGCCCACGTTGCCGAAGCCCTGGATGGCCACCGTGGTGCCGCGGAGCGGGAGGCCGAGGTGGGCGAGGGCCTCCTTGATCATGAACGTGCAGCCGCGCCCCGTGGCTTCGCGCCGGCCGAGGGAGCCGCCCATCTCGACGGGCTTGCCGGTGACCACGGCGGTCACCGTGTGGCCGACGTGCATGCTGTAGGTGTCCATCACCCACGCCATGACGCGCTCGTTGGTGTTGACGTCCGGGGCCGGCACGTCGCTGTCGGGGCCGAGCGT
>DATANT010000071.1:0-9530 GCA_036266115.1 Gemmatimonadaceae bacterium
GTGGCGCCGCCGCGCACGGCGGCGGCGGCGCGGGACACGAGTCCGGGCATGCCATCGCGCAGGTCATCGGTGATGGCGAGCAGGGCGAGCATCGCGGGGTCGAGCATGGGCGTGAGGATGGAGGAGCGCGGTGAGTGAACGACGCATGTGGGGCGTTCGCGGAGCCACCACGGTGATGGAGGATACACCCACTGCGATCGCCGCGGCCACGCGCGAGCTCCTGGAGCATCTGATGACGGAGAACGCGCTCTCCGCGCACGAGATCGTGAGCGCGACCTTCACCGTCACTCCGGACCTCCGGGCCGCCTTTCCGGCCCGCGCCGCTCGCGATCTGGGATGGCGGGAGGTGCCGCTGCTCTGCGCGACCGAGATTGGCGTTCCCGGCGCGCTGCCGCGCTGCATCCGCGTTCTCCTGCACGTGGAGCCGGGCATCCCGCGCACGGGCATCCGGCACGTCTACCTGCGTGACGCGCGCACCCTCCGCCCCGAGCTCGGCTACTCCTGAACGCGGTCGAGCCGATACGTCCGGGTCACCCTGACCCGATGCGGCGTCACGTGCCGCGCGTCACTTGCCGCCGCGCGGCGGCGCAGCCGCGCCTGACCCCGACGCGCCCCGCGCTCGCCGCAGCTCGTCCCGAGCCCGCGTATGCTCGGCGAACGTCCGGCGGAACTCGTGATGGCCATCCGGGTGCGCCACGAAGTACAGGTACGGCACGGTGGCCGGATGCAGTGCGGCGGCCAGGCTCGGGGTGCCGGGCGACGCGATGGGACCGGGCGGCAGCCCCTTGTGCCGGTACGTGTTGTACGGTGAATCCACCTCGAGATGCCGGTACAGCACGCGGCCCACGTGCTGGCCGAGTGAGTACTGCACCGTGGGGTCCGCCTGGAGCGGCATGCCCACGCGGAGGCGGTTGAGGTACACGGCGGCGATCACCGGTCGCTCCTCCGCCAATCGCGCCTCCTTCTCCACGATGGAGGCCAGCGTGACCACGTCGTGCCGGCTCATGGCGAGCGCCTGCAGCCGCTCGTTCCACTCCGGCTTCCATCGCCGCTCGAACTCGGCCACCATGCTGCCCACGGCCTCGCGCGCCGACGTGCCCAGCGGCCAGTGGTAGGTCTCGGGGAACAGGTAGCCTTCGAGCGTACCGGACGGCACGTCGAGCCGCCGCAGCAGGGCAGTGTCGCGCACCGCCGCCTCCACCGAGTCCACCGGTACCTGCAGGGTACGCGCGAGCAGGGGCACGATGGCGGTGAGCGAATAGCCCTCCGGCACGGTGGCCACGGCCACGAGCGTCTTGCCGGACGTGAGCGCATCCACCGTGCTCGACCAGGACGCGCCCCGCCGCAGCTCGTACGTGCCGGCCTTGAGCGCGCGGTCGCGGCCGGTTGCCTTGGCATACAGCCCGAACAACCGAGCCGAGCGCACCACACCGGCGCTCTGCAGCGACTCGGCTGCCGCCGCGAAGGTGGCGCCGGGCGGGATGGTCACGCGCACCGGCCGGTCGCCGGTGCTGCCGCCGCACGCCGCCAGCGCGAAGGCCGCGACGCCGGCCGCCAGTGCGCGACCGGCGCGCGTCTGGCGCCAGTGGTGCCGGACACTGCCGGGGCGGCGACGGAGGCGACTAGGCAGTGGGAAGGCCGAGGGCATGTTGCAATAATAGCGTGGCGGCGAGTGCGTCCACGTCGCCCTTGCGCCCGCGCGTGGAGCCACCCATCTCGCGGATGGCGCGCAGTGCCGCCGCCGTGGTGTAACGCTCATCCACCAGACGCGTGGGCAGCCCGGTGCGTTTCTCCAGCTCCGCGGCGATCCGCCGCACCTCGGTGGAGCGCGGGGTCTCGTCGCCCTCGTCGTCCAGCGGCAGCCCGAGCACGAAGGCGCGCGCCTCCAGCGCCTCGGCGCGCCGGATGATCTCGGCGATGGGCGGCCGCTTGCCGGCTCGCCGGAGGATGAAGCCGGCGGGCGAGGCGATGGTTCCCGTGGGGTCGCTCACCGCCAGCCCGATGCGTCGATCGCCGTAGTCGACCGCCAGGGCACGTCCCATCAACCGCTCACGCTGCTCGTCCGCCATCGGTCCGCCGGAGGCGTCAGCCCTCGGCCATGGACGCGAAGAACTCGCGGTTGGTGCGGGTGCGCTGCATACGCTGCAGGAGGAAGCCGATGGCCTCACCCTCCGGCATGTCCGCCAGGAAGTTGCGCAGCAGGTAGACGCGGTTCATCTCCGCCTGGTCGAGCAGGAGCTCCTCGCGCCGGGTGCCGGAGCGCTGGATGTCGATGGCCGGGAAGATCCGCCGGTCGGCGATCTTGCGATCGAGCACCAGCTCCATGTTGCCCGTGCCCTTGAACTCCTCGAAGATCACCTCGTCCATGCGCGAGCCGGTCTCCACCAGCGCCGTGGCCACGATGGTCAGGGAGCCGCCCTCCTCCACCTTGCGCGCGGCCCCGAAGAACCGCTTGGGCTTGTGCAGCGCCTGTGCGTCCACACCACCGGAGAGGATCTTTCCGGAGTGCGGCACCACCACGTTGTGGGCGCGCGCCAGGCGGGTGATCGAGTCCAGCAGGATCACCACGTCCTTGCCGTGCTCCACCAGGCGCTTGGCCTTCTCGATGACCATGTCGGCCACCTGCACATGGCGGTCGGCCGGCTCGTCGAAGGTGGAGCTGATGACCTCCGCCTTCGGCACCTGCCGAATCATGTCGGTCACCTCCTCCGGGCGCTCGTCGATGAGCAGCACGATGAGGGTGATCTCGGGGTGATTCTCCACGATGGCATTGGCCATCTTCTGCAGCAGGATGGTCTTGCCCGCGCGCGGCGGCGCGACGATGAGCCCCCGCTGCCCCTTGCCGAGCGGCGCGACGAGGTCCATGACGCGCATGCTCAGATCGGCGCTGGCACTCTCCAGGCGGATCCGTTCGTCGGGGTAGCGCGGCCGCAGATTGTCGAAGGCCGGTCGCTGCTTGGCCGTGTCGGGCTCGTCGCCGTTGATGGATTCTACTTTGAGCAACGCGAGATACTTCTCCCATTCCTTGGGCGGGCGCACCTGCCCCAGGATCGTGTCTCCGGTGCGCAGATCAAAGCGTTTGATCTGCGACGGCGAGACGTAGATGTCGTCGGGGCCGTAGAGGTAGCTCCAGTCCTGACTACGCAGGAATCCATACCCCTCAGGCAGGATTTCGAGCACACCCTCGGCATGTAGCACCGTCTCCGAGTCGAGCAGCGTCTGCTCGATGCGGAAGATCAGCTCCTGTTTGCGCAGCCCCGAGAAGCTCGTGATGTCGAGGCCAGCGGCCATCTCCTGCAGTTCGGAGACGGACTTGCGCTTCAGGTCGGAGATGTCCACTGGCGAGATTGCGCGGGAAATGCCGGGCAGCACCGGCGAGTCGGACCGAGGGAGCGGAGTGGCGAGTGGCTCCGTGCATCCCGCGGGGGGCGCCTGCTCGGGAGCGGGATGCCCCAGCCGGCGCCGGTCCGGGAAACCCCCGAGCATGGCGCCAGGGCACAGCGGACGGGGGCGAAGCTATCGCTGGCCACCGCGAGGGTCAAGGTAATGCCGTCGGGCTGCCGCGAGGGATCCTCGGCGTCAGAAATTGATGTAGCGAATCGGGTGCTTGCGCATGTCGGCGAGCAGTCGGTCGAGCGCGTCCTGGGCATCGGCCAGCCTGGCGGCGAGCGTGCCGTCCGTCCGCAGCCGCCCGATGGCCCCGTCTCCGCTACGCAGCCGGAACTTGAGGATGGAGAGCTCGTCGCGCGCGTCGCGAACCTCGCGAGCGAGCGTGGAGTCCTGCTGCAGCCGGCCGAGGGTGCCGGACCCACCGTCCACCTGCGCCTGGATCGCCTGGGCATGCGCCAGGGCCCCGTCCACGCGCTGCCGGAACTCCACGAAGGCCGCATCCGGGTCGCGCACGCGCGCCAGCACCTCACCCAGCCGGTCCACGTTCGACCGCACCCGCGCCACCTCGGCCAATCCACCCGGCGCCGCGAACGCGCCGATGCTGCCGCGCCCGGCCACGAGGTCGGTATGCACCTCTCGCATGTCGCGCCATATCAGGGGAAACTGGTCCACCGCCGACGCCAGGTGGGCGGCGAGCGCCTCCCGGTCCATCTGCGGCAGGCCGCGCAGGGTATCGCCGTCCTGCAGCGTCCGGGCATCGGGCGAGCCCACCGTCAGGAAGACCACCGGCGAGCCGAGGAGGTTGCCCCCCGCCTGCAGCTGGACGCGCGAGTCGTGGCGCATCAGCTCCTGGAACTCTCGCAGGACGTCGAGCTGGAGGAGCACGCGCTCCGCGGTGTCGGTATCCACGGAGCGAAACGCCACCGCATCCACGAGCCCCACGCGCTGCCCTGCCAGCCAGACCTCGGTGCCGGGTCGCACGTCGCGCGCGCTCTCCATGGTCACGAACAGCCGCAGGGTGCGGCCGTGGATCGCACCCGGGCGCAGCCAGATGAGCACCGCGCCCATGATTGCGCCCACGATGGCGATGGCCGTTACGCCTGGAAAGACGTCGCGCCACGTCAGGCCCCCATGGCGGCGAGGGGAGGGCGCTGCAGTCCGGTTGGCGACCATATGGGGAGGGTGCGGGCAGGTTCCGCGCCAGCGGATGCGGGCGCCACCCCGGCAGGCCGGGACACGAACGAGGCGGCTCCCTGCGGGGAGCCGCCTCGTTCGTAGGGCATGCGCGCGGCGGGACTCGAACCCACGACCTTCGGCTCCGGAGGCCGACGCTCTATCCAACTGAGCTACGCGCGCAAAGACAAACGGGCTCCTGCGAGCCCGGACTTCTGTAGGGTCGGAATCTACCCGCACCCCTGGTGGGGGTCAAGGCGAGCGGTGTCGCGCTGTTAGGTTACGAGCATGGTCGATTCCGCGCTCCCTACCGACATTCCCACCGAGGTCGCCGACCCGGTCAACGCCCGCATTCTCGCGGTGTCCGAGGACCAGATCGCCGGCTTCCAGGCCGATCCCTTCGCCGCCATCGCCGCGGCCGCCGAGCTCCCGATGGAGACGGTGCTCGAGCGCCTGCGCGCCATGCTGGCGGCCGGCGTCGTGAGGCGTATCCGCCAGACCCTCATGGCCACCAACCTGGCACCGGGCGCCCTCGTGGCCTGGCGCGTGGCCGCCGACCGCCTGGACGAGGCGTTCGACTTCATGGTGCGGGAGGATCCGTTCTCCGGCCACGTGGTCATCCGCTCCACGGACGGCGATACCCCCGGTTCCGCCTACCGGCTGTGGACCACGCTCAAGGTGCCGCAGGGCCACTCACTGCAGGCACACTGCGAGCTGCTGGCGCCGCGAGTGGGCGCCGACGCATTCCGCATCATGCCCGCCAGGAGGTTGTTCGCACTGGGCGTGGGTCACGTGCGGCGGCGCGGCATGGAGCCCGGCAGCCGCAGCCCGGAGCCCGGCGCGGTGCTCGACACCAGGATCGCGGAGCTCTCGCCGCTGGAGTGGCGTGTGCTCGGACCGCTCAAGCGCGAGTTCGCGGTGGACGAGGTGCGCGCCAACCCGTGGCAGGGGCGCGCCGACGAGGCGGGCGTGCCCCTGGACGAGTTCCTGGCGGTGGCGCGCGGGCTGAACGAGCGCGGCGTGATCGGGCGGTTCTCCACCTTCCTGGAGCACGTGAAGCCCTCGGCCACCGGAGCCCGCGTGACGCGCTACAACGCGCTCTTTCACTGGCGCGTGCCCGAGGGCCGGGAGATCGAGGCGGGACGGGAAGTGGGTCGGCACTACATCCTCACGCACGCCTACTGGCGCGAGGGCGGGCCGGAGTTCGCGCACGTGAACATCATGGCCGTGGCGCACGGCACCGAGAAATCCGCCGTGCTGGAGCACAAGGCCGCCATCGACCGGCATCTGGAGGCGGTGGGCATCCCGGTGCTCTACACCAACGTGTTCTGGGGCGGCCGGAGCGAGATCAAGCCGTCGGAGATCCTGCCATCGGTGTACGACGAGTGGCTCGCCCGGTGGGGGAGCGGCGCCGCGGGGTGAGCGGCGCGCGGCTCACGCTGGACGCGGGTAGTCGAGAGGGGCCGTCGCGCCGCGACGGCCCCTCGCTCGTTGCCACCCCCGGCTCCGCGCGTCGCCGCATGGTGATCAGGCGCCCGCGCGCCGGATCACGGCCAGCAGCACGACGATCGCGGTGAGCGTCACGCCGCCGACGGTCGCCCCCCGCCATACGCGCGAGGCCTGGCGCCGCACCTGACGGTCCAACTCCGTCGGCAGCGCGCTCACCGCGCCGCTGTCGTCGGTGCGTAGGCCGCGCGCGGCGAGTCCCACGCAGGTCTGCGCGCGCGCCTGCAGCACGCCCAGGAGCCCCAGGGTGAAGGGGAGCACGAGCAGCGCGACGGTCGCCGGCGCCGCCGCGCGGGCAACGAGCCACCCGGCCGCAGCGGCGCCCAACGCCAGCATGGTGATGCCGAGCGCTCGGCGCTGTCGTCGACCGGCGGCGTCGATGTTCGGCACACAGATGGGCGTGCTGTTCGATGCGCTGTTCGATGCGCTGTTCGGCTGGCCGAGTGACGACATGCGTGGGAGAATGGCGGCGCGGGCGGGAGGAGGCAAGTCGTCGCGCGCGGCGTTCTCATGCATGATGTCGCGCAGCGACCGAGCGGAAGCGTGCGTGACGGCAACGGCGAGAACGGCGTGCGATCACCTGTCGCAAATGCGAGTTCCATCCCACTATGTGAGCGGCGACCAGATACGTCGCCACGAGATGGTGCCGATGTCGGCACACCGGGTGCGTGCAGGCTCTCGTGGCGTGCCGAGTGCCGGGATCGCTGGCGGGTGTGGAGCGCAGCGGTGCTCGAGGATGAGGAGAGGAGAGAGACCATGAGGCCGACGAGTGCCGCGCTCGAGCGGGACGATGCGCTGGCCCTGTGCTTCGATCGCGGTGCCGCGCCGCTGGAGCCACCCCGCACGTCCAACGACGCGCCTCCGGGCCGCGAGTGCTTCGAGGCCGAAGTGCTCCACTGCCTGGACGCGGTGTACGCCTTCGCGCTGCGGCTCACGCGCTCGCGGCCCGACGCCGAGGACCTCGTGTCGGATACGCTCCTCCGCGCGTTCGAGCGCTGGCGGCAGTATCGCCTGGGTACCAACATCCGGTCGTGGCTGTTCACCATCCTCTATCACGTCTTCGTGACGCGCAAGCGCATGATCGACGCGCGCGAGGTGCAGCCGCAGGAGGAGAGTGACGGCTGGTCTCCGTTCCTCGCCGTGGGCGAGGCGAACCCGGAGGCCAGCTTCTACGACTCGTTCCTGGACGACGAGATCGTGCGCGCCATCGACGCGCTGCCCGATGAGTATCGCTCGGCCGTGGTGCTGAGCGACGTGCGCGGGCTGCACTACGCGGAGATCGCGGCAGTGCTGCAGGTGCCGGAGGGCACGGTGAAGTCGCGCCTCTTCCGCGGGCGCCGCATCCTGCAACGCAAGCTCATGAACTACGCCATCACCATGGGCTACATCCGGGCGGCGGATCACGCGTGGCGAGAGCTGAGCGCACCGAGTGGCGCGGCCACGGGATAGCGCGGCCGCCGCAGTGATCGGTGCGTGGAGACGCCGTGGTGCCGCCCTGCCGATGGTCGGTGCTGCGGCGCCATCGCATGTCGCCGCCGCGGACCACGCTGGGGCCGCCACAACGCGCCCCCTGAACTTCGCGCCGCTGGCGAAAGCCGGTCTCCATTTTGCGCCGCGCCACTGGTCCAGCGCGAGCGCGGCCTCGCCTGGCCCAATGGAGAATTGCCGAGGTGGCTGCGGGTCGATGGGTGACAGCGCACGAGCCACCAGCGAGATCGGCCGGAGCGACGTGAGCCGCCGTACCCCGACCGCATTCCCATAGCCGAGAGGAGCACATGGCAGAGATCAAGCTCGAACCCAAGCGCACCAGTGTGTGGGCCTGGCTCATCCCGCTACTGCTCATTGCCGCACTGATCTGGTGGTGGGCTTCGAGCCGCAACGAAGGGCGCCAGAATCTTCCCGGCACGATGGAGCCCACACCCGCTCCGGCTGCCGGCACGACGCCCAAGACCACCCCGTGACCATCCGCCGCGACTGGCCGGCGCGGCCGGTGGCGGCCCCTCATCAGCATCTGGAAGGAGAAGAACGATGGCGGATCAATACCACCAGCAGCTTGACCGACTCGATGAGCTGGACGACTACACCGTGGCCGAAGGCGACCCGGATCCGCGTGGCTGGGACGTGGTGGCCTCGGATGGGCGGAAGGTGGGTGAGGTGAAGCACCTCATCGCCGATCCCACGGCGATGCGTGTTCGCTACCTGGAAGTGGAGGTCGATCGCGGTCTCCTGGCGGGCGCCACGAGCAAGGACCGGCTGACGCTCGTCCCGATCGGCGATGCGCGGCTGGACGACGATCGCGACCGCGTGATTCTGACGTCGCTCTCGAGCGCCGACGTGGTGTCGCTGCCGATGCATGCGAAGGGTGCGTCCATCGGGCGCGACTACGAGACCCGGCACGTGTCGCGCTTTACCGGCGCGCAGCCACCGACCAGATCCGGCAGTGGGAGCGACTTCTACGCGCGCGAGCAGTTCGACGAGAACCGATTCCGGCGCAATCGGCCCACGACCGACGACCGATCCCGCCTCACCCTCTCCGAGGAGGAGATCGAGGTCGGCACGCGCCGGGTGGAAGGCGGGATGGTCTCGCTGCGCAAGGTGGTGGATACCGAGCGCGTCACCAAGTCGGTGCCGGTCTCGCGTGAGGAGGTCACCGTGGAGCGTCGGCCGATCTCGGCCGACACCCGCGGGACCGAGGTGACGATCGGTGAGGACGAGGTCCGGATCCCCGTGATGGAGGAGGAGCTGGTCGTCGACAAGCGAGCGGTTCCGAAGGAGGAGATCGTCGTCAGCAAGAAGATGGTCACCGAGCAGCGCGAGGTGGAGGCGGACGTGCGTCGGGAGCGGATCGAGGTGGACGACTCTGGCACCCGTGCCGGCGGCAAGCGCGCGAAGGGCGGTGCCAGGGGATCGGCGGAGCAGTTGGCGGACCGGGCGGCCAACAAGGTGGACGACCTGAAGGACCGCGTGGACGGCAACCCCGCGTCCAGGCCGGGGCCGGATCCCACGGACTCCGAGCGGCGGATCTGACCCTCGCTCGCCGCGAATGGATGACGGGGCTCCTCGCCGTGCGAGGAGCCCCGTCATCCATCCGGTCGGGCGCTGATCGAACGACCCGATTCGCGCGACTGCCGCCGGTCGATGGGGCGGCCGCGGCGATCGAGCGGAGCGTCATGCTCATCGCGCGATGACGGCGCGCTCCTTCGCCGCCGAGCGGATCGCACCCGGGTCGCGGTGCGCGGCGCCGTCCTCGGAACGCGCCGTCCCCGGCCCCTGTCAGCACCCAAAGACAGGAAACCCCGTGCAGCGCAAATGGACGGCATCCTGCTGCATCCTGCTGGGCGAAGGGCCGTTTCGAGGCGCTCTTCCGCTGCTAGGGACCCGAGAAGCCACTCTTCGACAAGACCTGGGCGCTACCCGACATCCAGAAGGCGTAAACCGGACCGCCAGGTGCGCCCGAGCTC
>DATANT010000072.1:0-13983 GCA_036266115.1 Gemmatimonadaceae bacterium
ACATCCGTCCTTCCGCGGCTCACCGGTCAGTGCCGCTCGTGGCCCTCGTGCTCGGGAGCGCTCGTTCCCGCGCCCTCCCGGGGGCGCATGGCCGCGGACATGGGGTCGAGCACGCCGTAGCTCCCCATGCGCATGGGTCCGCCGCCGAAGAAGACCCGCACCCCGGCCGACACACTCCACAGATTCCGCGTTCCGTAGAGCGCGCGCGGATCCACGTCCCCGCGCTCCGGCCACACGACGTGATGCTGCGCCTCGACGTACGGGCGCACGCTCATCGGGAAGTCGCTCGCCTGGTAGCCGTACCCGATGGCGTTGATGAGCCATCGAGTGGCGCCAATCTCGTGCGCGTCGTGATCGTAGCGGAAGAAGCCTTGCGTGCCGGGCACCCCCTGCCGCTCGTACTCCGGCCGCGTGGCGAGCTCCACGCGATAGTACGGCTGGTGCCGCGCCTCGCGTCCCAGCCCGAGCCGCGTCTCACCGAGCAGGGAGTAGTAGCCGTCGCCCTCCTCGGGCCAGCTCCGCGACGCCTCGACCATGCCGTACAGGTGGCCCGGGCCGTACGTGCCGCTGTGGCGCACCGAGACATTGGCGAGCTGGGTGACGGCATCGCTGCCATGGTGGCCCTCCGTCACCCGCGCGTACGACGAGGAGACCTCCCATGGCGCGAACGGCCCGTAGCCCTCTCCGCCGCGCCAGGCCGCTCGCGCCGACCAGGAGTCGCCGAAGCTCCCGAGATTGTCGAAGTCGTACGGCCCCACCGGCTCGGCGCCCCCGAAGATCCCCGCTTCCAGGCTCCAGCCGCTCGCGGCGAGGAGCTGCGCGTTCACCGTCCAGCGCTCGAGGATCTGCGAGAGGTGGTGGTTGGTGGGATACTTCACCACCGGACGGGCCATGGGATCGTCGGTGCCGTACGGTGCGAACCCCTTTCCGGCCGAGAGCGAGAGCGCGGTGCCGCCCACGTCCCACGCATTCACGCTCAGCATCAGCTCGTGCACGAGCGTGTGCGGATGCCGGCGGTCCAGGAACCCCTCGCCCCAGCCGCCGTAGGTGAGCTCCCCATCGGGCTGGGTCCACGCCTCGAAGTTGAGCGTGGTGCGCAGCGCCACGCGCGAGCCCGGGCTGGCCACGTCGAACATCACGGCGGGCTGCGTGAGGTACGCCTCGGATTCACGCAGCACGTGCGTCTGCTGGAACGGGTCGGCGCTGGTGACGGTCGGGAGGAGCTGCGCCATCCCCATCACGTGCCAGCCGCCACTGATGGGCCGCATCCACATCTCGTGCCGCTCGATCTCCGGCTGCTTCACCGGCGTCGGCTCGGTCACGGGCGGCTCGGCGGCGCGGGCGGCCGAGTCGGGCGCCGGCGCCGGGTGCGCCGGGTGCGGCGATGCGGGCTGCTGCGCGGAGACGCGGGAAGGCGCGATGAGGGCGAGACTGGCGACCACGACGGCGACGAACGACGGCCGCAGCGGTGGTCTCACGCTCATCGACTGTGCTTGTACATCATCTCCACCAGCTCGTCGTACATCGACTCCGCCTCGATGTCGCTCGAGCGGATGGCGCTCGCGGCGCAGTGCTTCAGGTGGTTCCGCATCAGCTCGCGCCCCACGGCCCGCAGCGCCTCGTGCACCGAGGAGATCTGCGTGAGGATGTCCGCGCAGTACCGGTCCTCGTCCACCATCTTCTGCAGCCCGCGCACCTGGCCCTCGATGCGGCGCAGCCGCTTCAGGTTGCGTTCCTTCGCCTCGGGATCCACGGCCACCGCCTTGCGCGTGCCATCGTCGCCGGCCTCGCCGGCACCGCAGGCGCAGGTGGCGAGCGCGGGCTGTGCCGCGGCGCGTCGAGTTGTGGTCGCCATGCTGCTCCTCACGTGCTTCGGGGATAAGAACCGAGGATCGGGCCTCGTCGCCCGATCCTCGCCACGCAACTCCAGCCGCCCCTACACGTTCTCCGAAACGGGCTCGGGCAGATGCGACCGGATCTTCTGCTCCAGGGTGGCCTTGGGATGGGCGCCCACGAGGGTGTCCACGAGCGTTCCATCCTTGAAGAACAGGATGCTGGGAATGGAGCGCACGTTGAAGCGGGCGGACGTGCCCGGGTTGGCGTCCACGTCCAGCTTGCCCACCTTCACCGCGCCCTGATACTCCGTCGCGAGCTGCTCGACGCTGGGCGCGATCATGCGACACGGCCCGCACCACGCGGCCCAGAAGTCCACCATGACGAGCCCCTGCGACTGATCCACTTCCGTGGCGACGTTCGCGTCCGTGATCGTGAGCACGTGTGAGTTGTCGGCCATCGTCTCTTCTCCTGGAAGCTGGCGATCCTCCGCGTCCACGCCGGCGTGCCGCGGGAGCGTCCCGCGATGCGCGCCGGCGTCGCCGGACGATCGGTGATTGGATCCTGCACGAAATCTACCGGCATCGGGGCAATAGCGGTACCCCCTACCCCTATCTCTATCGTACCCGCCGCGCGATCGGCGCCGCATCGCCATCGCGCCCCGACGCTCACGCGATGCGCGCGCGCCGCAGCCGCAGACTGTTCGTCACCACGCTCACCGAGCTGAACGCCATCGCGGCGCTCGCCAGGATGGGGCTCAGGAGCAGGCCGAACGCCGGGTACAGCACGCCGGCCGCGATGGGGATGCCCACCACGTTGTAGACGAACGCCCAGAACAGGTTCTGCTTCATCGTCCGCATGGTGCGGCGCGAGAGCTGGATGGCCTGCGCGGCGCTCCGCAGGTCGCCGCGCATGAGCACCACGTCCGCGGCTTCCACGGCGATGTCCGTCCCCGTGCCGATCGCCATCCCCACGTCGGCCTGCGCGAGCGCCGGCGCGTCGTTGATCCCGTCACCCACCATGGCCACCACCCGGCCCTCGGCCTGCAGCCGCCGGATCTCGGCCACCTTGCCCTCGGGCAGCACGCCGGCCACCACCCGGTCGATGCCCGCCTCCTTCGCGATGGCGTGCGCGGTGCGCTCGTTGTCGCCGGTGAGCATCACCACCTCCAGCCCCATCGCGTGCATGCGCTGGATGGCCGCGCGCGACGTGCCCTTGATGGGATCGGCCACCGCCACCATGCCCGCGAGCGCGCCGCCCACGGCCACGTACATCGGCGTCTTTCCCTGGCCGGCCAGGCGCTCGGCGGCGTCGCGCAGCGGCGTGGCATCCACGCCGAGCTCGGCCATGAGCGCGGCGTTGCCCGCGGCGACCGCCACACCGTCCACCGTGCCCACGGCGCCGCGACCGGTGACGGCGCGGAACCCCTCCGGCCGCGCGAGGGCGAGCCCGCGCTCGCGGGCGTGCCGCACGATGGCATCGGCCAGCGGGTGCTCGCTCGCGGTCTCGAGCGACGCCACCAGGCGCAGGAGCTCGCCCACAGGGGACGGCGCGCCCAGCTCGGCGGCCGGATGATGGTGGGAGGTTGCCGGGTGAAGGGTATCGTGTGGTTCGGGGGGGGCCCCCCGCGTGGCGTCGGCCGTCAGCACGACGTCGGTCACCGTCGGCTGCCCCTCGGTCACGGTACCAGTCTTGTCGAGCACCACCGTACCCACGTCCCCGGCGCGCTGCAGCGCCTCGCCGCCCTTGATCAACACCCCGAGCTCGGCGCCCTTGCCCGTGGAGACCATCACCGCCGTGGGCACCGCCAGCCCCATGGCGCACGGGCAGGCGATGATGAGCACCGCCACCGCGGCCGAGAACGCGCGCACGCCGGGCGCCACGTCGGCCACGATGAACCAGGCCACGAACGTCGCGATGGCCAGCGAGATCACCACCGGCACGAAGATCCCGCTCACGCGGTCCGCCAGCCGCTGGATCGGGGCCCGCGAGCCCTGCGCGTCGCGCATGAGGCGCACGACCTGCGCGAGCACGCTGTCCGCGCCCAGCGTGGTGGCGCGATAGTGGAAGCTGCCGGTGCGGTTGATCGTGCCGCCGATCACGCGGTCGCCCACCGTCTTCTCCACGGGCAGCGACTCGCCGGTGAGCATGCTCTCGTCCACCGCGCTCCGTCCCCAGACCACCTCCCCGTCCACCGGCACCCGCTCGCCGGGCCGCACCACCACGGTCTCGTCCCGCGACACCTCCTCCACCGGCACATCCACCTCGGCGGGCACGCCGGCCGAATCGGCACGCACCACCCGCGCGGTGGTGGGTTGCAGGTCCACCAGCGCGCGCAGCGCGGTGGACGTCTGCCGCTTGGCGCGCGCCTCGAACGCGTTGCCGGTGAGGACCAGGGCGATGATGATGATCACCGCCTCGTAGTAGACGTCCGGCGCGATGCCGCGGCTCAGGAAGAAGCCCGGCGCCGTGGTGGCCGCCACCGAGTACAGGAACGCGGCGGCCGTGCCCACGGCCACGAGCGTGTTCATGTCTGCCGAATGGTGGCGGAAGGACGCCCAGGCGCCGGTATAGAAGTGCCGCCCGGCCCACGCCATCACGCCGAGCGTGGCCACGAGCAGGCCGTAGGAGAGCACCGGCGCCGGGATGGCGTAGAGCCACGGTGCGAGGTCGCGCAGCGGCGGCGTCATGACGTCCATGAACCAGCGCATGAACGGATCGACCACCGCGCCGTGGACCTCGTGCTCGCTCGCCGTCATCAGCGGCATGGAGAGGATCATGGCGAGCACGCCGGCCACGCCGCTCACGATGGCCTTGCGGCGCAGCTCCGTGAACTCCTGCGCCTGGGCGCGATCGCGCGCCTCCTGCTCCTCGAACGCCGTCTGGTCCGGCGAGGCCAGCTCGGCGCCGTAGCCGGTGTCGCGGATGGCGGCCACCAGCGCGTCGGGCGTCGCCACGGCCGGGTCGTAGGTGATCGACGCGCTGCTCATCATCAGGTTCACCGACGCGTCGTGCACGCCCGGCTGACGCGCGAGCACCTTCTGCACGCGCGCCTGGCACGCGGCGCACGTCATGCCGCTCACCGGGATGCGAATCTGCTCGCTGGCCGGCGCGCTACCTGCCGGCGCCCGCCCGGAGCGAGGCTCCGCGGAGCGAGGCTCGCTGCTCTGGCCCGCGGTGCCGTCCGCCGGGCGTACTCGTGTGGTCATGATCTCGTGCTCCGTGCTGCGCGGCCCGGCATCGGACCGCTGACCAGATGGCTGGCCGGATGAACCCTCGTGGGTCGCGCGGGACGCGCGCTCAGTCCTCGGCGACCAGGGTGCCGCGCAGCATGCTCATGCCGCACGTGAACTCGTATCGGCCGGCCGTCGGCGGCGTCACCTCGATCGTGGTCCGCTGGAACGCCGGCAGGAATCGGCGGATGCCGAAGTCCGGAAGGACGATCTCCTCCGAGCACCCCGAGGTCTCCTGACGGTCGAACACGAGGCGTACCGGCGTGCCGGCACGGACTCGCACGATGGCCGGCTCGTAGCCGCCCTTCACCGCGATGGTGACGCGCGGCGTACCGTCATCCATCCCCGATGCGCCCGACGTGCCCGACGCGCTACCGGCAGTCGCGAACGCGGTCACCGTGCCGCGCCGGGCGAGAAAGAAGTACCAGTTCACCCACGCGATGGCGGCCGCGCCGCCGAGCAGCACCAGCCACTCGACGCCCGTCATGCGGCCGCGCCGGCCGGCTGCGCGTCGTAGCCCGCATCGGCCACGGCGCCCGCGATGCGCTCGGGCGTCACGGCGGCCGCGTCGTAGGCCACCGTGGCCCGCCCGACGGCGACGTCGCGCACCTGCACGCCGTCCACGGCGTCCAGCGCGCGCTTCACCGCGGCCACGCAGTGGCCGCACGACATTCCCGTGATCCGCAGGGTCAACTCGTCCATGGTGGGACTCCTCTCGTGTGGGTCGGGGCGCATACCCCGTCTGGGTATCAAGCTAATACCCCCCACCCCTATGTCAAGCGCCACCCGGACCGCCCGGAGATCGAGGGTTGCGGCGACATCCGTTCCCAGTAAGTTGGACATCCCGAACAAATGCCGAATCAATCGGCACCACGTCATTCTCATTTCGGAGGGACCAGCCATGGCCACGAACTCCACCCCCGCCGGCTACCACAGCATCACGCCCAGCATCATCGTCCGCGACGCCCCCGGCGCAATCGAGTTCTACAAGCGAGCCTTCGGCGCGGAGGAGGTGAGCCGGATGCTCGGGCCCGGCGGCGCCATCATGCATGCCGAGATCCGCATCGGCGACTCCCTGGTGATGCTGGGCGAGGAGAACGTGGATTGGGGGATGCTCTCCCCGCTCAGCACCAAGGGGAACCCCAGCTCGCTGCACCTCTACGTGCCGGACGTCGACGCCGCGTTCGCGCGAGCGCTGGACGCGGGCGCCACGGTCCGCTATCCGCTGGAGGACGCTTTCTGGGGCGACCGCTACGGCAAGGTGACGGACCCGTACGGCCACGAGTGGGGCATCGCCACGCACGTGAAGGACATGTCGCCCGAGGAGATGGAGCGGGCCGGCGCGGAGTGGATGGCGCAGATGGCGGCCCGGACGCCCGAGCGAGCGCAGGCGTAGGGCCTACCAGGGGGCGCGGGGAGAGCACTCCGTCCCCGCGTCCCCGCCGAAAGCGGCGACGGACGCCGACCCGGTACCCGGCTCAGCGCTGCCGCGCCGTGACCGGCGCGGCGTCCGCTGACGCCCACCCCTTCCAGCCGGGGCCGCGCACCACCCGCCCGGGCGTCGCTCCGGTGTGCTCCCCATCGCGCAGCACGGGCACGCCGTTCACCAGCACGTGCACCATGCCGGAGGAGTACTGGTGCGGCTTGTCGTACGTCGCGTGGTCCTGCACCCCGGCCGGGTCGAACACCACCACGTCGGCGTACTGCCCCGCGCGCAGCGAGCCGCGCCGACGCAGGCCCAGGTTGCCAGCCGGGAGCAGCGTGAGCCGGCGCACCACCTCCTCGAGCGGCAGGAGCTTCGGCTCCGTCGCGGACTGCCGTAGCACGCGCGCGAAGTTGCCGTACGCCCGCGGATGCGTGCTGCTCTTCAGAAACACGCCCGCCGTGGCCGGCGCCTCGGCGTCGGAGCCGAAGCTCATCCACGGGATCAGCATCTGCCGGCGGACGTTGTCCTCGCTCATGAGGAAGTACACCGTGCCCACACGACTGCCGTCGGCGATCACGAGATCCATCGCCGTCTCCTCGGGTGACGTGCCGCGCTCGCGCGCGACCGCCGCGAGCGTCTTGCCGGTGTAGCGCTTGAGCGAATCCGCCTTGAACCCCACGAGCAGGGCGCGCTCCGGCGAGCCGGTGGCGAGCAGGAGGTTCTCCCAGGCGTCCGTGGGCGTGCGCATCTCGCGGGCGACGCGCGCGCGAATGGCGGGATCCCGCAGTCGCTGGGCCCACGCCTTGTAGCCGCCTTCCTGCACCCAGGGTGGCATGGCGGCATCGAGCCCGGTGGCGCCGGCGGTGTAGGTGTACATGTCGGCGGTGATGCGCGCGCCCGCGGCGCGCGCCGAATCCACCTTCTCGATCACCCTGTCCAGCTTGGACCAGTTGGCCTTGCCGGCCGCCTTGAGATGGTAGATCTCGGCGGGGATGTTCGCGCCGCGGGCGATGGCGAGCAGCTCGTCCACCGACTCCAGCAGCCGGTTCCCCTCGCTGCGCATGTGGGAGATGTACATGCCGCCGTACGGCGCGGCCGCGCTGGCCAGCGCCACCAGCTCGTCCGTCCTGGCGTAGAACGCGGGCGCGTAGATGAGCGACGAGCCCACGCCCAGTGCGCCCTCCTCCATGGCCTGCCGCACGAGCTGCTGCATGCGGGCGAGCTGCGCGGAGTCGGGCGCCCGGTCGGCGTAGCCCAGCTCGTGCACGCGCACCGTGGTGGCACCGACGAACGACGCGACGTTCACGCTCACGCCGCGGCGCTCCAGCGTCTCCAGGTACTCGCCAAGCGTGGTCCAGGTGATGGGATACTTGATGTCACCCTGCTCCTCCACCATCTCACGCTTCATGGCGTCGGTGAGCGGGCCCATGGACGATCCCTCGCCGAACACCTCGAGGGTCACGCCCTGTCGCACGTCGCTCTGCGCGCGACCGTCCTCGATGAGCGACTCGGTAGCCCAGCTCAGCATGTTGATGAAGCCCGGCGCCACGGCGAGCCCCCGGGCGTCGATCTCGGTGCGCGCGGGCTCACCGGCGGCCACCGTTCCAACGGCCACGATGCTGTCGCCCGCGATCGCGACGTCACCCACGAACGGTGCCCCGCCGCTGCCGTCGTAGATGGTGCCGTTGCGGATCACGACGTCGTAGGCGGGTGCATCCGCGCCGCCCAACGCGCAGGCGGCCAGGCCTGCGGCCAGCGCGGCCAGCGCGGCCAGGAGAACGACTCGACCCGCGCCGAACCGCGGGTGTGATCGGTGCGTCGTGCGGCGACTGGTCATGCGCGCGGGAGGTTGAGGTGGCTCAGCCGGTGGCGATCGAGGAGTAGCGCGGGGCAGCGCGCCACGACGATAGTGCCGTTTGCGCGGAAGGAGAAGCCATGGGGCACCGGCGCCGGGCGGGCGGGAGCCTCGTGACGGCGGACGCTCCCGGTGCGAAGGCCATCGCGGAACGGCCGCTCTCGTTGGCGCGACGCGCGCGGGGGCGATATCATTGCCCCGCCAAGGCCGACTGCCCCCAGAGGACCCCGATGCCACCCACGCCGCTCGCGCTCGACCTCGACCGGATCGCCCTTCGCGAGATCCGACTGCCGCTCATCGAGCCGTTTCGCATCTCGTCGGGCGTGGTCACGGAGCGCCGCATCCTGCTGCTCGAGCTGCGCGACGCGGACGGCCTGGAGATGTGGGCCGAATGCGTGGCGGGCGAGCAGCCGAACTACAGCCCGGAGACCATCGACACCGCGTGGTACGCGATCACCACCTGGATCGCGCCGCGCGTGCTGGGCCGCCCGTTCGACGGGCCGGACGCGGTTCGCCCCGAGCTGGACCGCGACTTCCGCGGGCACTCGATGGCCAAGGCGGCGGTGGAGATGGGGTGCTGGGCGCTGGCGGCGGAGCGGGCGGGCATGCCGCTCGCGCGATTCCTGGGCGGCACCCAGACGGCGATCCTCACCGGTATCTCGCTGGGAATCCAGGCTGCGCCCGCGGCGCTCGCCACCCGCGCGCTGGCCGCGAAGGCCGCCGGCTACCGCAAGATCAAGCTCAAGATCAAGCCCGGCGCGGACGTGGAGTACGTGGCCGCGGTGCGCGAGGCGGTGGGCCCGGACGTCGCGCTGATGGCCGACGCGAACTCGGCCTACTCCCTGGCCGACGCCGATCACCTGGCACGGCTCGACGCGTTCGGGCTGACGATGCTCGAGCAGCCGCTGGGCCGCGACGACCTGGTGCAGCACGCGGCGCTGCAGCGCCGGATCGCGACGCCCATCTGCCTGGACGAGACCATCACCGACGTGGACCGCGCGCGCGACATGATCGCGCTCGGCAGCGGCCGGATCGTCAACATCAAGCCGGGCCGGGTGGGCGGCTTCGCGTCCGCCATCGCCATCCACGACGCCTGCCAGTCGGCGGGCGTGCCGGTGTGGTGCGGCGGGATGCTGGAGAGCGGCGTGGGGCGCGCCTACAACGTCGCGCTGGCGTCGCTGCCCAACTTCACCCTGCCCGGGGACCTCTCGCCGAGCGCGCGCTACTGGGAGCGTGACGTCGTGACGCCCGAGTGGACGATGGACGCCGAGGGGCTGGTCGCCGTGCCGCTGGAGCGCCCCGGGCTGGGCGTGACGGTGGACGTCGATCGCATCGACGACCTCACCACCCGGCGCGAGGTGCTCACGGCGCCACGCTCGCTCGCGGCCACCGCGCCCGAGCCGGGGCGGGCGGAACGCTAGATGGCGACGACGGGCCGCGACGAGCCGCCAGCGGACGCGCCACCGCACGGGCGACGGGACGACGCGCGCGCGACGCTGGCCGCGCTCTTCCCTCCCGACCGGCGCGACGCGCTGCTGGCGCTGCGCCGGGATCTGCACCAGCACCCCGAGCTGGCGTTCGCCGAGGTGCGGACGGCGGCGGCACTGGAGCAGGCGCTGGCCGCCGTGAGCCCGGTGAGCGTGCAGCGGGTGGCCGGCACCGGCGTGGTGGCGCGCATCCGCGGCCGCGACGCCGGGGCGCCCGTGGTGGCCGTGCGCGGCGACATCGATGCGCTCCCCATCCACGAGGCCACGGGTCTCCCCTTCGCGTCCGAGTACCCCGGCGTGATGCACGCGTGCGGGCACGACGTGCACGCCACGTGGGCGGTGGGCGCGGCGTACCTGCTGGCGGAGCGGCCGGCCGCCGGCGACGTGCTGGTGGTGCTGCAGCCCGCCGAGGAGACCGGTGAGGGTGCGGCAGCGGTGCTCGCGTCCGGCGTGCTGGACGGCGTGGCGGCCATCTTCGGCGCGCACGTGGACCGCCGCTTCGCCGTGGGCGAGGTGGTGGCGCAGGGCGGACCGCTGGCCGCGGCGGCGGACACCTTCGAGATCGTGCTCGCCGGGCGCGGCGCGCACGCCGCGCGCCCCCACGAGTCGGCCGATCCCATCGTGGGCGCGGCCGCGCTCGTGAGCGCCCTGCAGACCATCGTGGCGCGGCGCGTGAACCCGGCCGCGCCCGCGGTGGTGACCGTCGCCTCCATCCACGCGGGCACGGCCTCCAACATCATCCCCGATCACGCGACGCTCGCCGGCACGCTGCGCGCCGTGGAGCCCGAGACCCGGCGGCTGCTCGCCGCCGAGCTGCGCGCCGTGGCGGAGGGCATCGCCGCGGCCCACGGCCTCACCGCGCTGGTCACCATCACCCTGGGTCCGCCGCCGATCGTGAACCCCGAGGTGCCGGCGGCATGGGCGCGGCAGGCCGCGGAGGCGCTGCTCGGGCCGGGTAGCGTGGTGCCGCTGGGCATCACCAACATGGGCGGCGAGGACTTCGCCTACTACATGGAGCGCATGCCCGGCTGCTTCGTGCGCATCGGCGCGCGCGAGCCGGGCGGGCCGGCCACCCCGGCGCACACGCCGCAGTTCCAGGCGGCGGAAGGGAGCATCTTCGTGGGAGCCGCCGTGCTCGCGGAGACCGCGCGGGTGGCCTCGGCGGCACTCGCGAACGGCGGGTAGGCTACCCCATCGAGTAGGCGGCATCTGGTATTCGTCGGACGCAGGCGTTGATTCCGGAGGCCCTCACCCCAGCTCCCGTGACGCGACCCATGGCCCGTACGCTCGACCGCACGCTCGGCTTCAGGGACCTGTCGCTCATCGTCGTGGGCACGGTGATCGGCTCCGGCATCTTCATCGTGCCGGCGGCCGTGCTCCGACAGACGGGCGGCACACTGGGCCCCGCCCTCGCGGTGTGGCTGGTGGCGGGGGTACTCTCGCTGCTCGGCGCGCTCACCTACGGCGAGCTGGGCGCGGCCAGGCCGGAGGCGGGTGGGTTGTACGCGTACATCCGCGACGCGTTCGGACCGCTGCCCGCCTTCCTGTACGGGTGGACGACGTTCTTCGTCATCAGCACCGGCTCCGTGGCCACGCTGGCGGTGGCGTTCTCGGCGTACCTGGGCCAGCTCGTGCCGCTCACGCCGGTGGCGGCGAGGATCGTCTCGGTGCTGATGATCGCCGTCATCGCCGCGGTGAACATCCGCGGCACGCGCCAGGGCTCGAGCGTGCAGAACTGGAGCACCGCGGTGAAGGCGCTGGCCATCATCGTCATGAGCATCCTGCTCATCGCGTTGGGGCGCGGGCTGGACGGCAGCACCCGGCTGTGGCCGGAGGCCGTGGCGCCGGGGCTCCTCTCCAGCGCCGGGCTGGCGATGATCGGTGTGCTCTGGGCATACGAGGGGTGGCAGTACGTCACGTTCTCCGCCGGGGAGGCGCGTGACCCGCAGCGCACCTTTCCGCGCGCGCTCGTCGCCGGCACGGCGCTGCTCATCCTCATCTACCTGGCGGCCAACATCGGCTACGTGGCCGCGCTCGGCCCCGCCGCGCAGCACAGCGATCGCATCGCGGCGGACGCCGTGGCCGCGCTGTTCGGGCCCGCGGCCGGACGGCTGATCGCGGTGGTGATCCTGATCTCGATGTTCAGCGCGGCCAACGGGCTCACGCTCACCTCGCCGCGGCTCTACTACGCGATGGCGCGCGATCGCGTGTTCTTCCACAAGCTGGCCGAGGTGCATCCGCGATTCGGCACGCCGGCGTTCGCGATCGGCGCCGGCTCGGTGTGGGCGGCGCTGCTCGCCGCCAGCGGCACGTTCGAGCAGCTGCTCACCTACGTGGTGTTCTCCGGGTGGATCTTCTACGGATTGGGCGCGCTGTCCATCTTCGTGTTCCGGCGCCGCGAGCCCCACGCGCCGAGGCCGTTCAGGGTGCCCGGCTATCCGCTGACGCCCGCGCTGTTCGTGGCCGCGGCCGCGGCGATCGTGATCAACGCGACCATCACGCAGCCCGGCCGCGCGGCGGTGGGGCTGGGGGTGGTGCTCGCCGGCGTGCCGGCGTACGCCGTCTGGCGCGCTCGCGGGCGGCAGGTGGGCGCGGCGGCACCGGCGCTGGATGGCCGCGCGGACTGACCGCGTGGCGGCACTCCCATGCGCGGGGCTGGTCCCATCCCCTGATCACGCGGGCTTCGCCAGCGATGCACGCCGTGCCATCCAGTGGCCGCATCGGAGCGACGGCCCGGCATCCCGCGGGATGCCGGGCCGGGCACGCCCAGCGCTCGCGTCACCGCACCCGAGGTGCCTCCATCGTGGCCCCACCCTGCACCAGCGTCGCCTTCGGGGCCGGAGTCCCCGGCGCCATCGTGAGACGCAGCCCCGGGTCGAACGACACGCGGAAGGTGTCGTCCCCCTGATAGAGCAGCGGAACCGCCCCCTGCCCTTCCCCTTGCATCATCAACTTGCCGTCCTGCTCGAAGATCCGGACGTCGAGCGGCTTTCCGCCGGGCAGCGCCAGACGGTAGGTGCCGGCGTACCGCTGCCGCTGCTCCGGCGTGGTCGCCACGTCGCGGGGCGCTTGCGGCGGGCTGACGAGCGGTGCGCCGAGCGCCGCCCTTCCGATGTTGTCGGCCACCCGATCCACCCACGGTCCGTTCGTGTTGCCCAGGACCACCACTGAGAGCGTGTCGTCGGGATAGTACGCGAGCATGGCGTTGAAGCCGTTGATGCCGCCGCCGTGCTGCACGCGCCGGTGTCCGGCGAGCGTATCGGACGCGAGGCCGTAGCCGTAGCCCCGCGCGACCGCCGCGCCCTCCGGCGTGGTCATCGCGCGGTACGACGCTGCCGACACCACCCGGCCGTCGGCCAGCGCGCGCTGCCAGGCCACGAGGTCGCCCACCGTGGAGCAGAGTGAGCCCGCGGCGAACGGCTGCCCCATGCTCAGCGGGTCGGCGTTCACGAGCTTCCGGCCGGCGCCCACCTGATAGCCGTGCGCCCGGTGCTTGATGATCGGCGCCGTGTGGCAGTACATCGTGCCCTTCAGGCCGAGTGGCGCGAACTGACGCGCCTGGAGATACGCGTCGTACGGCTGGCCCGACACCCGCTCGATCAGCATGCCGAGCAGGTAGTAGCCCGTGTTGTTGTACCGCCAGCTCGTGCCGGGACGGAAGTCCATCGTGTCGCCGGCGACGATCGCGAGCAGGGAGTCGTGCGGCAGGTCGAGTCGCATCTTGGAGAGCCACCGCGGCCCGGCATTCGTGTAGCTCGGAATGCCCGACGTGTGGTTGAGCAGCTGCCGGAGGGACACCGATCGCCAGGCGGCCGGCAGCGTGGTCAGCGTGGCGCCGATCGAGTCGTCGAGCGAGAGCTTGCCCTCCTCCACCAGCTGCATCACCGCCGCGGCCGTGAACTGCTTGGTGATGGAGCCGATGCGGTACACCGTGCCGGGCGTGGCCGGCACGTCGTTCTCGACGTCGGCGAGCCCGTACCCCTTGGACACCACCGTGTCGCGCCCACGCACGACGGCCACGGACATCGCCGCCATGGGCCCATCGGCGATCGCGGCGGCGGCGAGCGAGTCCACGGTGCGCTGGAGCGCCGCCGACGAGGGGCGCTGCGCGCCGGCGCTCGAGCCGACGACCGAGACGGCGAGGAGCGC
>DATANT010000073.1:0-7171 GCA_036266115.1 Gemmatimonadaceae bacterium
CGCCGCGGAGGGCTTCGGCGCTCTGGTGGAGCGCACGGTGGAGCAGGTGGTGGGTCAGGCGGCGGGTCAGCCGGCGGAGGAGCCACCGGTGGCCGGGACCACCGGCTGACCGTGCCCCGCGAGTGGGTGGCGGCCGCCACCAATGCCGCCGTCTACGAGGCCGAGATCGCGCGCGCCGTGCTGGAGGCCGCGGGGTTCACGGCACGCGTGGGCGGCGGCGCGTGGGTGGGGATCTTCGGGGCCGGCTTCCAGGGCAGCACCCCGCACGGCGTGGCGGTGCTGGTGCCGTCGGACCAGGCCGCGGCGGCGCGGACGCACCTGGCGTTGCGCGCGGAGGGGGCGGACGAGGAGGGGTGAGCGGTGGGGGAGCCGGCGCCCGTCGCTCGATGGCGGTCGGGCGCCCCTCCACCAGCCCCGTCGTCCGTCCGCGCGGGCCCGGGGGCGGCCCAATCCCGCCGGGATCCGGGCCGGATCGCGGGGGAATCACGGGCCACCCCGCCCACGTCACGTTCGTGATCACGGGCCTCCGGATACGGAGGCCCGTTTCGCATGCGCTGGTGCCGGATCCCGAAGGTGCGGGCCACGCCGGGTCTTGCGGCTCAGCCCGCCAGTGGCATATTGGCGCTCCTCGAGCCGGCCTCTTCCGGGGGGCGCCGGACGTCGCACCAACAATCAGATGCGGAGAAACGTCCATGCGTACCCTGAAGGTTGCCGCAGCGGCCCTCGTGCTCGGCACGACGGCCGCGGAAGGTCAGGTCACCCGGCTCACGTTCGAAGGGCTGATGGACACCCAGCTCATCGGGAACTACTACAATGGTGGGGCCGGCGGGAATCTCGGCATCACGTTCGGCACCGAGGCCGTTGCCGTCATCACCCGGGATGCCGGCGGCCTCGGCCGCTTCCAGCAGGCGCCCTCCGGCGTGACCGCGATGGCCTTCGTCGGCAGCACGAACACGTTCATGAACGTGGCCGCCGGGTTCGACACCGGCTTCAGTCTCTTCTACACCTCGCCCTACGCGACGGGGTTCCTGTCCGTCTATAGCGGGCTGGGAGGCACGGGCACGCTGCTCGGCAGCGCATTGCTCCCCCTCACGCCCAAGCAGCCGGGCACGCCCGCGTGCCCCACCACGACGCTGGAGTACTGCCCATGGATCCCGGTCAGCGTCGCGTTCAGTGGGACGGCGGGGTCGGTGGTCTTCGGCGGGGCCACCGGCGCGATAGGCTTCGACAACATCACCTTCGGCAGCATCGATCCCTCCACGCCGCTCTCGGTCGCGCCGGAGCCCGGCACCTGGGCCCTGCTCGGGAGCGGGCTGGTGGTGCTCGCCGGTTTCAGGGCCCGCCGCCGTCGCGCCACGATCGCCTGACGCCTGGCGGGTCGTGAACACGAAGGCCCCGCCGCGTCGAGAGAACGCGGCGGGGCCTTCGTGTCGTGCGGGTGGATGATTGCCGTGCAGGGCGGGCGACTCCTTCGATGCCGTCCCGCCGGAGACCCTCACCCGCCCTTCGCGAACAGCTTCGCGTACTCCCCGTACCCCTCCGCCTCCAGCTTGGCCACCGGGATGAACCGCATGGACGCGGAGTTCATGCAGTAGCGCTGCCCCGTGGGCGCCGGGCCGTCGTCGAACAGGTGGCCCAGGTGCGAGTCGCCCTGCGCCGAGCGCACCTCGGTGCGCCGCATGAACAGCGAGCGATCCTCCAGGGTGCGGACGTTCTCCTGCTCCAGCGGCTTCGTGAAGCTCGGCCACCCCGTGCCGGAGTCGAACTTGTCGAGAGAGCTGAACAACGGCTCGCCCGACACCACGTCCACGTAGATGCCCGGCTCGTGGTTGTCCCAGTACTCGTTCCGGAACGGCGGCTCGGTGCCGCACTCGCGGGCCACCTTGTACTGCAGTGGCGTCAGCTTGCTGCGGAGCGTCTCGTCGTCGGGAATCTGCACGGTGCGGTCGTCATGCTTGCGCTCGGTCACGGCTCGTCTCCTCGGCGTGGGTCACCATGAATAGATAGCACGGGGACGGCGCGCGGGTTCCGATCCGCCCTCGTGAATGGCCGCCGCCCGCGCTCGCCTCCTGGCGCCGCTTGGTGCCGCCCGATAGAACTCAGCATGACTTCTTCCCTCCACCGCACCCTCGCCGCGCTCGCGCTGCTCGCCGTGACGTCGACCGCGACGGCCCAGCCGGGGGCGGCCACCGACACGCTGCGCCTGGCCGGCCTCCACGCGCCCGTCGAGATCCTCCAGGACACGCTCGGCATCAACCACATCTACGCCGCCAACGAGCACGACCTGTTCTTCGCGCAGGGCTACGCCGCCGCGCGCGACCGCATGTTCCAGCTCGAGATGTGGCGCCGCCAGGCCACCGGCACCGTGGCCGAGCTGCTCGGCCCGCGCGAGGTGGAGCGCGACGCCGGGGTGCGGCTGTTCCGGTTCCGCGGCGACATGCAGGGCGAGCTCGCGCACTACCATCCGCGCGGCGCCGCCATCGTGCAGGCGTTCGTGGACGGCGTGAACGCGCGGGTGGCCGAGGTGCGCTCGGGGAGGGCGCCGCGTCCCGTGGAGCTCGAGCTGCTGGGCACCATGCCCGGCCTGTGGACGCCGGAGGTCGTCGTCTCCCGGCATCAGGGGCTGGTGGGCAACGCCACGCAGGAGCTGCAGTACGGGCGCGCGGTGGCCGCGGCCGGCGCCCAGGCGCTGCTCGACGTGGCCGGCTTCGGGCCCGGCACGCCGCAGGTGGCGCTGGACAGCGCGCTCGACGTGCGCGTGCTCGCCGCCGACGTGCTGGCGCCGTACCGCGCGTTCCGCGCGCCGCTGCGCTTCCAGGCCGCGGACCTGGCCGTGGGGATGCGCGACGCCGACGGCGCGTACGCGCGGCTGGCCGCCGCCGCCGATAGCCTGGAGCTGGAGCGGCGCTGGCGCGACCGCACCGAGGAGGGGAGCAACAACTGGGTGGTGAGCGCCGGTCGCACCCGCCACGGCCGCCCGATGATGGCCAACGACCCGCACCGCGCGCTCGGCGTGCCCGCGCTGCGGTCGTGGGTGCACCTCGTGGCGCCCGGGTGGAACGTGATCGGCGGGGGCGAGCCCGCCATCCCCGGCGTGTCCATCGGGCACAACGAGCACGGCGCGTGGGGGCTCACCGTCTTCAACACCGACGGCGAGGACCTCTACGTCTACCGCACCGACCCGGCCGACCCCGCGCGCTACTGGTACCAGGGACGGTGGGAGCCCATGCGCGTGGTGTGGGACACCATCGCGGTGAAGGGCGCGGCGCCGGTGGTGGTGGCGCACCGGTACACGCGCCACGGCCCGGTGGTGTACGCCGACACCGCGCTCCGCGCCGCGGTGGCCATGCGCGCCGCGTGGATGGAGCCGGGCGGCGCGCCGTACCTGGCCAGCCTGCGCATGGACCAGGCGCGCACGTGGGCGGAGTTCCGCGAGGCGAGCCGCTGGTTCAACCTGCCGGGCGAGAACATGGTGTGGGCCGACACCTCCGGCACCATCGGCTGGCAGGCCGTGGGCCTCGCGCCGGTGCGGCGCAACTGGAGCGGCCTGGTGCCCGTGCCGGGCGACGGGCGCTACGAGTGGAGCGGCTACCTCCCGATGCTCGAGAAGCCGTCCGCCGTGAACCCCGCGGAGGGCTTCATCGTCACCGCCAACAACGACGTGCTGCCGCCGGGCTACCAGCACCGCGACGCCGTCGGCTGGCAGTGGTCCGACCCCTACCGCGCGCAGCGCATCCGCGAGGTGCTCGCCGCGGGCCGGGATTTCACCGTGCAGGACATGGCCCAGCTGCAGACCGACTACACCTCGCTGCCCGCGCGCCAGCTCGTGCCGCTGCTGAAGGCCGTGCGCGGCGCCGACGCGCGCAGTGAAGCGGTGCGCCGCACGCTGCTCGCGTGGGACCAGCGGCTGGAGCCCGACTCGCGTGGCGCCGCGCTGTACGCGGCGTGGTCGCGCGCGCTCGTGGACTCCACCGAGCGGCGCGTGATCCCGGCGGCCGTGCGCGAGCACGTGCGTGGCGCGCCGCTGTCGGTGGTCGTCGGCTGGCTCGTGACGCCGTCACCGAAGCTCGGTGCCAACCCGCGCCTCGCGCGCGACTCGATGGTGGTGCGCGCGCTCGCGCAGGCCGTGGCCGAGCTCACCGAGCGGTTCGGCGCCGATACCACCGCATGGCGCTACGGCGACGAGCGCTTCAAGCACGTGCGCATCCAGCACGCCATGAGCGGCGTGGTGAGCGACTCGCTGCGCGCGCGGCTGGACCTGGGCCCGCTGCCGCGCGGCGGCGACGGGAACACGCCCGGCGCCACCGGGAGCAGCGCGGGGAACCAGGCGCACGGCGCCACCTTCCGCATCGCCGTGGACGTGGGTGACTGGGACACCGCCCTCGGCACGCAGTCGCCCGGGATGTCGGGCGATCCCGCGAGTCCGCACTACAGGGATCTGTTCGAGTCGTGGGCGAAGGACGGGTTCTTCCCGGTGGCGTACTCGCGGGGGGCGGTGGAGCGGATGGTGGAGAGGAGGACGGTGCTGGTGGCGCCGTAGGCGCGGGTGGTTGGCGGAGGTGGGTGAGGAGACGGCGGCGTCCACTGGAGGGTGGGCGCCGCCGTGTTTGTAGGTGGTGCGGGGTGGGCCTGGAACGGGCCCATGCTGTCATCCCGCCACCCCCTCCTTGTCATCCCGAGCGGAGCGGCCCGGAGGGCCGCGCAGTCGAGGGATCTACTGTATCGTATTGGTGGCTGGCCACGACCCCGGTGACACTAGATCCCTCGACTCGCTGCGCTCGCTCGGGATGACAGGAAGGTCTGGGCGCGGATGATACTCGAGAGCGACGAGCCGCTCCGTACTCGTTCACGGTAGATAGCATTCTCGCCGTGCGACGGCCCGAGCCGAGTGATTGCCGGTCGTGATCAGCTTGCAGTGTTGTGCGAGCTGTGGAGGGCGCGACGCTCGCGTCGATCATCACCTGGCTGGATGCATTCGCTGCGCAACCATTCTTCGCCTACGTCGGTGGTAGCAGAATGACTGGCAATCCACCAAGGGGCGTGAGTTCCTGAGCCTCCACGCCGCGAGCGGGAGATAGGAGGCCTGCTTCGCAGGATGGCGCGACGCTCAGAAGCGCATCGCGGCCTCGAGCTACCAGCCAGCGGCAAGAGCTTCGTGTGCGGGCAGATCCAGGACAAGCGCGACGCACGTGGCCACGAGTGCGCCCGCTGAGGCCCATCCTGCGCCGCAAGCCACCGCGCCGTCTCCTGATGCACTTCGTTGGGGGGACGTCTCGTTGAATCACCCGAAGCATGCGCCACAGATGTGACCGATGACATCACCGTGGTTCCGCAGCATGAGGAGCAATCCCGTACGCCATCAATGGACTCCACTGAAATTGCTTGACACCTGGACCTCAGCCGGTCCAGACTCCACCGCGGTAGCGTCGTCCACGGTAGCGTCGTCAAGCAAATCCGATCGACGAGCGTCACGACTGATGCCAGAAGCTATGACCTGTCGAGCATTCGTAGCGCACCTGCCTCGCGCCGCCATGCTCGGCGTCTGTCTCGTCGCCGGCGGGTGCGCGCCGGAGGCTCCGAAGCCCGCGCTGGAGAATCGGGGGACGCTGATCGGACTCTCGGAAGTGAAGCCGAGCGCCAATGTGGTCCGGGTCGACTCCAGCATCTCGCTCCGGGTGTTTGCCACCTACAAGGCGCCGGAGGGATTCGTGGACTTCCACGACGTGAAGGCCGCCTGGTCCACGCCCGACTCCTCGGTGGTCCGCATCGAGGCTCCGGGGCGGGTACGTGCCCTTCGGCCCGGTCTCACCTGGGTCATGGCCGAGGCGGAGGGCGACTCGACGTCCGCCTCCGTGCTGGTCTGGCAGCCCCGCTTCTTCTCCACCGTCGATGCCGGGAGCTTCTACACGTGCGGGCTCAGCCTGCAGGGTGAGGCGTACTGTTGGGGCATTGGCGTACAGGGCACGGTTGGCCAGGGCAACCCGGTCGCATGCATGACCTCGTACGACGGCGAGGCGGAGGTCGAGACGCCCTGCAGCGCTGTGCCCGTGCGGATCGCGACTGACCTCCGGTTCCGCGCGCTCAGAGTGGGGGGAGACGGGGCGTGCGCGCTCACCGCATCCGGCGAAGCGTACTGCTGGCGTAACCGACCCTCGTCTCACGAGCCCATTCCGAAGGGCGTGCCGGTCCGGCCGGTGCCGGTCGCCGGCCCCACGTTCGCGTCGCTGGGCGTGGGCGGCCTTCCCACCTGCGGGGTGACGCCCGCCGGCGAGGCGCATTGCTGGGAGTGGGCGAGCCGGACGCCGGACACGGAAGCGAAGAGCTGCGACGAGTGGGGCAACTGCCTGACCGTGCCGGAGCCCGTCGCCGGCGACCTCCGGTTCCGGTCGGTGAGCGTTGGCGCGCAGCACGCCTGCGGCATCTCGACGCGGTACGAGGCGTACTGCTGGGGGTACAACCGGACGGGCGAGGTGGGGCTCGCCGAGACGGGCAACGTGAAGCAGCCCCGGAAGGTGCCGTACGACGGTGAGCTCACCAGCATCGTCGTGGGCCGGGAGCGGACCTGCGCCCTCACGGCGGGACAGGAGCTGCTCTGCTGGGGAGGCGAGCGAGGGCCCAGCCCGACCGGGGTGCTCCGGGGGCAGGGGGTCCAGTTGAGCGGCGACTTCAATCAGTTCTGCACCCTGTCGCGCGCGGGGGAGGTCCAGTGCCTGGAGTGGACGCACAGCTTCGCGGGCCAGCCCACGTTCCCCAACCAGGCCTACGTGCTCCCTGGGGATCGGCGCTTCGCGCATCTCAGCGTTGCGCAGGAGCACAGCTGCGCGATCGCGCTGGACGGAGAGGTCTACTGCTGGGGGGCCAACTACTACGGTGAGCTGGGGAGCGGCGGGCGGGCGTCGAGCGCTCAACCGGTGAGGGTCGCTCTGCCGCGCTGATTTCTGGCAAGAGCACGACGTTCATCACCGGGAGGGGCACCACCACAAATTCCCGGCACTCGCCACGGTGCACCGCACGACCGTCCTGCGGCAGGCGGCGAACCTCTGGGCCGTCAAGCGCGCGCTGGCGGCGAGCCCGCTCGTCAGCTGCAACGCCATGCGTTGGATGGTAACGCGTGATGCTACGAGGGCAGGACTTGCTTACGGAGGATGAACAGCAGCACTCCCGCGATCGC
>DATANT010000074.1:0-22871 GCA_036266115.1 Gemmatimonadaceae bacterium
GCGCTCCTCGCCGCGGCGTGTGGCGGTGACGAGGGTCCCACGGACCCGGGCGGCGGCGCGGACTGCGTGGGCGGCGTGCCCACGCTCTCCATCTCGTTCGCCAGCTCCAATCTGACGCCCACGGGCGGCGGCGCGCTCCGCTGCCGCTACACGTCGGAGGTGGCCGTGCACGGCGACCACGCGTACACGAGCACGTGGGGCCTGCGGGAGAACAATGCCGGCAACGTGGTCCACATCTGGGACGTCCGCGAGGCGGCGCCGACGATCGTGGGCTCGGTGCTCGTGGAGGGCGCGAGCACCACCGGCGACGTGCAGGTGTCGGACGACGGCCGGCTGCTCGTGGTGGCCACCGAGTACGCGCCCGGCTCCATCGCCATCTACGATCTCGCCGACCCGCGCCGCCCGGCCCTCCTCTCGCGCTTCACGTCCGCGAACACCAGGCCCGGCGTGCACACCGCGGCGGTGGCCCGCGTGAACGGCAGGCAGTACGCATTCCTGTCCGTGGACCCGGCCAGCGGCTTCCCGGCGCGACTGGTGATCGTGGATCTCTCCAATCCCCGGGCGCCGGTGGAGGTGCTCTCACGGGAGATGGGCTCGCCGTTCATCCACGACGTGTTCGTGCGCGACGGGCTGCTCTTCACCGCCCTCTGGGATTCGGGCCTCTGGATCTGGGACATCGGCGGCGGAGGCCAGGGGGGCACTCCGTCGTCGCCCGTCCATCTCGGAGCCACGGCCATCGTGGGTGGCAACGCGCACAACGTGTGGTGGTTCCACGATCCGGCGAGCGGCGCCAGGCGGTACGCGTTCGTGGGCGAGGAGCAGCCGGGCGTCATTGGCGCCTCGTCGGGCGGCGACATCCACGTGGTGGACGTGAGCGACCTCACCGCTCCCCGCGAGGTGGCGGTGTTCTCGGTGCCGGGCGCCGGCACGCACAATTTCTGGATGGACGAGACGCGCGGCGTCCTGTATGCTGCCTACTACAACGGCGGCGTGCGCGCGATCGACGTGCGCGGGGATCTCTCGGCCTGCGGCCCCGCGCACCGCCTCCCGGACGGCCGGTGCGATCTGGCCGCGATGGGGCGCGAGCTGGGCCGCGGGCTGGTGGGCGGCAATCCCGTGTTCGTGTGGGGCGTGGACGGCGCGGGCGGATCGCTCTATGCGTCGGACATGCTGAACGGCTTGTGGAAGTTCGCGCTGGTGACACCGTAGCACGCGCGAGCCGATCGGGTTCCAGCTCGGGTGCAGCACCCCGCACCCGCTGGAGCTCGAGGCCGGCGCGCTCCGGCTGGACGTCCACCGGGACGACGGCCCCGCTCGCTCGTCCATTCCCCCACCCGACGTGCCGGGCCACGAGGCGGCGAGACGGCACCTCCTGGCCGCCGGGTACCGGACGGTGCCGGCGGGCGTCGACTCGGAGGCGGTCTACTTCCAGGACCCGATCGGACTGATCTTCGACATGGTCGAGCGGACGTGACGCCGGGCTCCAGCCCGCGTCACCGTACATGCGGCCCAGCCGGCCGGGGGATGTAACCGGCTGGCCCTCCCCTCCGTAGAGATCCTCATGCGACAGCAACCTGCCCCCCCATCCCCGCCCACCCCGCCAGAAGCGGGGGCCGTGGTCGTCGTGCCAGGCGCGGCCCCGCAGCCGGTGGCCACGCCGCTCACCCGCGCGCAGGTGAGGGAATTGCGCGCCACGCGCTCCGAGCTCTCCAACCAGCTCAACTCGGCCGCGGACCGGCGCCAGGAGCTGGCGAAAGAGCTGATCGGCAAGGAGGGCGCCGATCGCACGGGCATCGAGCAGCGCATCATGGTGCTCGACAAGCGGATCCTGCAGCTCGAGTCCGACATCGCCGAAACGGGCCGCCAGCTCACCGGATCCCCCGCCGCGCTCGTCTCCAGCACCGATGAGGCCTCCATGTTGGGTGGACTGCAGCCGGGACAGGTCACCGGCATCTCGATCGTCTTCACGATCTTCGTGCTCTTCCCGCTGGCCATCGCCGCCGCCCGCCTGATGTGGAAGCGCGCCTCGGCGCCGCGCCCCTCGCCGGCGCTCGCCGAAGGCGCCCAGCGCCTGGAGCGGGTGGAGCAGGCGGTGGACACCATCGCGATCGAGATCGAGCGCATCTCCGAAGGGCAGCGCTTCGTCACCCGCCTGCTCACCGAGAACCGGGGCACGAGTGCGCTCGGCGCGGGAGAGCGGCAGGGGGAGCCGGTGGGCGTGCTGAACGCCGAGTCGGCGCGGGGAATGCGCGCCGGCGGGTGACGGCGCGATCGAGTTGACGCACCGGCTGCGGCGCCGCTTGCCCCCGCCTGACGGGCAGGCGAAACTTCAGCCGATGCGCAAGCTCATCCTCGCGATCGGCATACTGCTCGTGGTGCACGCCGCGCTGCTCCTCGTACACCCGGCCGGCGCCACGCAGGAGCCGGAGGGCGAGGCGCTGGACGTGGGCGTGGTGCTCGACGTGGGCGGCCGCGGCGACAAGTCCTTCAACGACGGCGCGTACCTGGGCGCCGAGCGCGGCACACGCGAGCTCGGCGCCCGCGTGCGTTTCATCGAGCCCGGCGAGGGCTCCGACCGCGAGGCCGGCCTGCGCCTGCTGGCCGCCGAGGGCATGGACCTCGTGATCGGCGTGGGCTTCATCTTCAGCGACGATCTCACGCAGCTCGCGAAGGAGTACCCGGACGTCGAGTTCGCCGGCGTGGACTACGCGCCGCACATCGATGCCTCCGGGCGGGCAATCCAGCCGCCCCCCAACCTGGCCGGCCTCAAGTTTCGCGAGGAACAGGGCTCGTTCATGGTGGGCGCGCTGGCGGCCCTCGTGGGCGGCTCCCGGAAGGTGGGCTTCGTGGGGGGTATGGACATCCCCCTCATCCACAAGTTCGAGGCGGGCTACCGTGCCGGGGTGACCCACGTCTGCCCGGACTGCACGGTGGTCGCGCAGTACGCCGGCGTCACCCCCGAGGCATTCAGCAATCCAGGGCGTGGCAAGGAGCTGGCGCTCAGCCAGTACCAGCAGGGCGTGAACGTCATCTTCCATGCGTCCGGCTCCACGGGGCTGGGCGTGTTCGAGGCGGCGCGCGCCACTGGCAAGCTGGCCATCGGCGTGGATGCCGATCAGTACCAGGAGGCACCGGGCCACATCCTCACGTCGATGGTGAAGGGTGTGGACGCGGCGGTGTTCGAGGTCATGCGCCGCGTGCAGGACGGCACCTTCCAGGGCGGCATCTCGGAGTTCGGGCTCGCCGAGGGCGGCGTGGGATACGTGGACGACGCGAACAACCGGGCGCTGATCCCGGACAGCGTGCGCACGCGGCTGAAGGAGATCGAGCGGGAGATCGTGGCGGGACGGATCCAGATCCCGACGAGCCGATGACGCGCCACGCACGCGGACGCCTCGCGCGCCCGGCCTCGCGCTCCTGCGTCCACGCCCGGTCGCGCGCTACGTGACGGCTCCCGACATCCTCGCTCGCCCGCCGGCCATCCGCATGGCGGGCATCCACAAGTCGTTCGGCGCGGTGCAGGCCAACCGCGGCGCGGCGCTCGAGGTCGCGGCGGGCGAGATCCACGCGCTCGTGGGCGAGAACGGCGCTGGCAAGAGCACGCTCATGCGCATCCTGGCGGGCCTCTTTCCCCCCGATGCGGGTACGCTGTCGGTGGATGGCCGCGACGTGACGGGGTGGAGCGTGCCGCATGCGATCGCCGCCGGTGTGGGGATGGTGCACCAGCACTTCATGCTCGTGCCCACGCTCACGGTGGCAGAGAACGTGGTGCTGGGCATGGAGCCGCGGCGCGGGCCCACGCTGGATCGGGGCGCGGCCGAGCGCCGCGTGCGGGAGCTGGGGCGGCAGGCCGGCCTGGAGGTGGCGCCGGACACGCCGGTGGCCGAGCTGAGCGTGGGCGAGGCGCAGCGGGTGGAGATCCTCAAGACGCTGTATCGGGGCGCGCGGATTCTGGTTCTGGACGAGCCCACGGCGGTGCTCTCGCCGCTGGAGGTGGAGGAGTTGTGGGGCGTGCTGCGTGGCCTGCGCGACGCCGGCGGCACGGTGGTGCTGATCACGCACAAGCTGGACGAGGTGGTGGCGATCAGCGACGCGATCACGGTGATGCGCGCCGGCGAGACGGTGGAGCGGATCCGCACCCGGGACACGACGCCGGCGGCGATCGCCCGGGCGATGGTGGGGCGGGAGGTGGCGCTGGCGACGGAAGGGGTGGCGGTGGGGGCGGGTCTCGACCTGGCGAGCGTGGAGCGTGACGAGGTGGGGGATGGGGGTGGGCGTGGGCACGGGGCGCCGCGGGAGGGTGCGGCCGAGTGGGGGTCCCCCCCCAGCGGCAGTATGTCGTCCGCCGCTTCGGTTAGCATCACCATTCCCCCGCCCCCCGTGGCCTCGCCCCCAGCCCTTCGCGTCCGCGACCTCGTCGTCCGCGACGCGCGCGGCCACCGCCACGTCGCCGGCGTCTCCTTCGACCTCGCTCCCGGCGAGATCTTCGGCATCGCCGGCGTCGAGGGCAACGGTCAGACCCAGCTCGTGGAGGCCCTCGCCGGGCTCGCCCCGATCGCGGCGGGTGAGATCCGGCTCGACGGCCACGACCTCGCCGCCCGCTCCGTGCGCGACCGCGCCGACCTCGGCCTCTCGCACATCCCCGAGGACCGGCATCGCCGCGGCCTGGTGCTGGACTTCTCCGTGGCCGACAACCTCATCCTGGGCCGCCAGCACCGCTTCGCGCGGCGCGGGCTGCTGGATCGGGCACGGGTGGACGCGAACGCCGCCGAGCAGATCGCCGCCTTCGACATCCGCCCCGCCGACGGGCTGCTCCCGGCGCGCGCCCTGAGCGGCGGCAACCAGCAGAAGGTGGTGGTGGCGCGGGAGATGGGTGGCGCGTATTCGGTACTGCTCGCCGCGCAGCCCACGCGCGGCGTGGACGTGGGTGCCATCGAGTTCATCCACGACCGGCTGCGCGCCGCGCGCGACGCCGGCAAGGCGGTGCTCCTCGTCTCGGCCGACCTCACCGAGTTGCTGGCGCTTTCCGATCGCGTGGCCGTGATGTTCCGCGGTCGCTTCGTCACGGTGCTGCCGCGCTCCCAGGCTTCGGCCAGCGTGCTCGGTCCCTACATGACCGGCGCCGACGGCGAGGCCGTCGCGTGACCGCGGGCACCCTGGACGCCACCCCGCGGGCGCTCGCGCCCGCGCATCGCCGCCGTCGCCGGCGTGAGCAGCTCGAGGAAGCGCTCCTCCCGCCACTCGTCGCCATCGCCGTGGCCCTCGTGCTCGGCGACCTCCTCATCCTCGCCTTCGGCCAGGCCCCGGCCGCCGTCTACCGGCAGCTGATCGAGGGCACGTGGGGCAATCCGTACGGGTTGGGGCAGGTGCTCTACAAGGCCAGCACCCTGGCCTGCACGGGCTTCGCCTTCGCGCTGGCCTCCCGCGCCGGCCTGTTCAACATCGGCGCCGAGAGCCAGCTGGCCGCTGGCGGGTTTGCCGCGGCCGCGGTGGGGCTGCTGCTGCCGGGGGGCATGCCGGCCCTGCTGGCGGTGCCGCTGTTGGTGCTCGCTGCCATGGCGGGTGGTGGACTGGTGGGCGCCGTGCCCGGCGTGCTCCGGGCCCGCTTCGGCGCCAGCGAGGTGATCGTCACGATCATGCTCAACTTCGTCGTGCTCGCCCTGCTCAACTGGATCGTCTCGGCCCATCTGCACGTGCCCGAGACGCTGCACACGCCCACCATCGCCGCCGGCACCGTGCCGCGGCTGGGCGACGTGTTCCCGATGTTCCGCGGCTCGGCGGCCAACTTCACGCTGCTGGCCACCGTTGCCGCCGCCATCGCGCTCTGGTGGTACCTGTTCCGCACGCGCCGCGGCTTCGAGCTGCGCGCCGTGGGGCTCCAGCCCGAGGCGGCGGAGGCGGGCGGCGTGAGCGTGGCCGGCGTCACCTGGCGCGCGTTCGTGCTCGCCGGGGCGCTCGCCGGTCTGGGCGGCATCAACTACGTGCTGGGCTACAAGCACTACTTCGAGGAAGGCTTCGCCACCGGCTCCGGCTTCATCGGCATCGCGGTGGCGCTGGTGGGACGCAACCATCCCGTCGGCATCCTCCTGGCGGCGCTCTTCTTCGCCACCATCTCGCAGGGCGGGCTGGCCGTCAACGCGCTGGTGCCCAAGCCGATGGCCGAGATCCTCCAGGCCGTGATCATCCTCACCGTGGCGATGGCCACCCCCGGCGTGCAGCGCGCCCTCCGCAACGCGCGGCAGCGAGCGTCGGCATGATCGTGCTCGCCTTTCTCGCCCAGACGCTGCGCATCGCCACGCCGTACTTCTTCGCCGCGGCCGGCGGGGTGCTGAGCGAGCGCGTGGGCGTGGTCGCGCTCACGCTGGAAGGCTTCATGCTCACCGGCGCGTTCTGCGCCGCGGTGGGCAGCTACGAGAGCGGCGATCCGTGGATCGGCGTGCTGGCGGGCGTGGCTGGCGGGCTGCTCGCGGCCGCGCTGTTCGCGCTGGCCACCATCCGCTTCCGCGCCGACCAGGTGGTGAGCGGCATCGCGGTGAACCTGCTGGCCGTGGGCGCCACGCGCTTCTTCCTGCAACTGCTCTACGACAGCTCCTCCAACTCGCCGCGCGTACCCGGTTTCGACGGCGCGCAGACGGCCGGCGTCGGACTCGTCACCACGCTCGGCAATCCACTCATCTGGCTCGGCGTGCTCGCGCTGCCGGTGCTCGGCTGGGTGCTCTTCCGCACCCCCTTCGGCCTGCGCGCCCGCGCCGTGGGCGAGCATCCCGACGCGGCGGGGTCGGTGGGCGTGCCGGTGACGCGCATCCGTTGGACCGGCGTGCTGCTCTCCGGGGCGCTCGCCGCGCTCGGCGGCGTGTACCTGGCGCTCGACCAGCACCAGTTCACCGACAACATGACCGCGGGCCGCGGCTACATCGCGCTGGCCGCGGTCATCTTCGGGCGGTGGGATCCCAAGCGCGTCCTCCTCGCCGGCTTCCTGTTCGCCGCCGCGGAGACGATGCAGATCCAGCTGCAGTCGATGCAGGTGATCCCGTCGCAGTTCGTCGAGATGATCCCGTACGTGCTCACCATCGTGGCGCTCGCCGGGCTGGTGGGGCGTGCCGTACCGCCGGCCGCGCTCGGGCGAGCGGAGTGAGCGGGCCCGTGACCTCGGGCATGGGCGCCACGACCGCGCCGGGCGCGGAAGGCGGCGCCTCGGTGCCGGGGGGATCGGGACGCAAGCTCGTGGTGCTGATGATCACGGCGTTCATGGACATGGTGGGTCTCCTCATGGTGATCCCCCTGCTCCCGTTCTACGCCACCGAGCTCGGGGCCAACGCCTTCGTGGTGACGCTGCTCGTGGCGTCGTTCTCGGTGGCGCAGCTCGTGAGCGCGCCGCTGTGGGGACGCTTCTCCGACCGCTACGGTCGTCGCCCGGCGCTGCTGGTGGGGCTCGTGGCGTCGGCGGTGGCGTACGTCGTCTTCGCATATGCGGACTCGCTCTGGCTGCTCTTTCTCTCGCGCATCGTGCAGGGCGCGGGCGGCGGCACGGTGAGCGTGATCCAGGCCTACGTGGCCGATGCCACGCGCCCCGAGGACCGCGCCAAGAGCCTGGGCTGGCTCTCGGCCGCCACCAACCTGGGCGTCACCATCGGACCGGTGTTCGGCTCGGCCACGCTCACGCTCGGGCGGGCCGCGCCAGGGTTGCTCGCGGCGGGGCTGTGCGTGGTCAACATCGTCTTCGCCTGGATCTACCTCACCGAGTCGCACGACGTGAGCCCGCAGTCGCGCGCCAACACCAAGCCCGTGCGCCGCTCGCGCGAGGCCGTGGCGCGGGTGCTCACGCATCCCGGCGATCCCGCGTCGCGCCTCATCTGGATCTATGCCGTGGCGATGGGCGCCTTCAGTAGCATCAACGCCATCCTCGCGCTCTTCCTGATGGTGCGCTTCGCCGTCACCGAGCAGACCATCGGCTTCTTCTTCACCTACATCGGCGCCATCTCGGTGCTCACGCGCGCGCTGGCGCTGGGGCATCTGGTGGATCGATTCGGCGAGGCCCGCCTGAGCCGGCTGGGTCTCACCCTCCTCGCGCTCGGCCTGTTCTCCATTCCGTTCGCGCGGGGCTACGTGTCACTGGCGATCGCCGTGGCGCTGCTGCCGCTGGGCACCGCCTTCACCTTTCCGTGCGTCACGTCGCTGCTCTCGCGCGTCACTCCCGGCAACGAGCGCGGGCTGTACATGGGCGTGCAGCAGACCTTCGGCGGCATCACGCGGTCGGTATTCCCCATCCTCGCCGGTCTCGCGTTCGACCACCTGGGGGTGGGCGTGCCGTTCTACATCGCGGCGCTGCTCGTGGCCAGCACCCTCCTCCTGGGGCGCGACATGGCGGATTACACGCGCGCGCGCGGTGCGGTGGCCTGAGCGGGAACGTGCGGGTGGTGGGGCGTGAGCCCGCGGGAGTGTCCAACATGGTCATCCCGCAGGGGCGAGCAGACGCAGGGCGGAGCTTTCGTTCTCACCGCGCCAGAGCGAGGACTCTCCTTTTGTCATCCCGCAGGAGCGAGTCGTCCGTAGGACGGCGAGCGAGTGTCGGGATCGCCTTCATTGCCGTGATCCCGGGAGGGTGAACCGGGACCAGCGGTCGACCGGCCGCGAGGGAGAGCGATCCCGACACTCGCGCGGCCTTCGGCCGCGCTCCTGCGGGATGACAACCTTGACTGGCATTGCGCTCGGCCGCGCTCCTGCGGGATGACACGATGGACTGGCCCCGCCGTCCATCAGCTGACTGACCCGCCTCTCGGCCACGCTCCTGCGCGATGACCACGTGGGCCGGCATCCCATCCGGACCCCTCACTCCCGCAGACTGACCCGACCGGGTCACGTCCCCACGGCGGCCGCACCCCCGTGGCACGAGAGGGCCGGAATTGCCCCCCACTCGACGCCCCCTCCCCCTCCCCCACCCCACCCTCCACCACACCGCGCTCACGACAGCTCGATCCGCACCTGCAGCGGTCCGCCCTCCACGCCGAGCAGGTTGGCGAGCGTGCGCGAGCCCTGGCGGCGGAACTGCAGCGTGACGCGCGAGTCGCCCACGGCGAGCCGCTCCACGGTGAGCTCGTTCAGGAAGGGAGGCAGCTGCGGCTCGCGCACGTGGAGCATGTGCTCCGAGGCCTGCGGAAGCAGTCCCAGCGCGGCCTGCAGGAACATGAACATCGCACCCGAGGACCACGCCTGCGGCGAGCAGCTCACTGGGTAGAGCACGGGGCGCGGCCCCCGTACCCGGGCCATTCCACAGAACAGCTCCGGCAGGCGCGGCGGCTCCAGCTGCGCCGCCGCGTCGTGCATCGCCGTGATCACCGGGAGCGCGGCGCCCACGTGCCGGTAGTGCGCGAGCCCCATCACCACCAGCGCGTTGTCGTGCGGCCAGATGGACCCGTCGTGATAGCTCATCGGGTTGAACACCGGGTGCATCGCGCTCAGCGTGCGGATTCCCCACCCCGCGAACATGTCCGGCGCGATGAGCCCCGCGGCCACGCGAATGGCCTGCTCGGCATCGGGCACCCGACTCCAGAGCAGGTGGCCCGCGTTCGACGTCACGGTGGGCAGCGGGCGCTTCCGCCCGTCGAGCGCGAGGGCGAAAGTCCCGAGGTCGTCCAGCCAGAAACGGCGCACGATCTCCTCCCGCAGCGCCGCGGCCTCGCGGGCGAGGCCCGCCGCGCGCTCCGGTTGGCCGACCGCCTCGAACAGCGCGGCCGCCCGCCGCTTGGCGTCGTACACGTATCCCTGCACCTCCACGAGCGCGATCGGCGGCTCGGGCAGCGTGCCGTCGGGAAAGGGGACGCCGTCGCCGGAGTCCTTCCATCCCTGGTTGACGAGCCCCTTCGCCGACGTGCGCGCGTACTCCACGAGCCCGTCGCCGTCCATGTCGCCGTACCGATCGATCCACTCCAGGGCACGCTCGACGTGCGGCAGGAGCTCGCGCAGCAGCGCGTCGTCGCCCGTCCACCGCCACGTCTCGTGGAGCAGCACGATCCACAGCGGAGTCGCGTCGATGGTGCCGTAGTACGGCAGGTGTGGGATCTCACGGGCTCGCGCCAGCTCGCCGCGCCGCAGCTCGTGCATGATCCGGCCCGGCTGCTCCTCGGTGAACGGATCCTCCTTGCTGCCCTGATGGCGAGCCAGGTAGCGGAGCGTGTCGAGTGCGATGCGGGGGTTGAGCGCGAGCGTCTCCAGCGACGTGATGATGGAGTCGCGGCCGAATACCGTGGAGTACCACGGAATGCCGGCCGAGATCACGGCGGCGCCGCCCTCGTGGATGTAGAGCGCGCGCAGGTCGCCCACGGCCTGCTCGAGCGTCGTGTCGAGCGCCTCGATGTCGGTGGTCCACCGCGAGCACTCGTCGCGCCACCGGTGGTACAGCGCGTCCATGGGCCCCCACCGCTCGGCCAGCATCGCGGTGGGCGTGGCGGCCTGCACCGCCGCCGCCGACACCTGCCACTCGAACTCGTGGCGTGCGCGCGGCTCCAGCCGGAACTCCCAGCGAGCGCCACGGGCGTCGATGGAGGTGGGCGGCGTGGCGAAGTGCACGGTGCTCCGATAGCAGTGCTGGTCCCGCCCCAGGTAGGCGAAGGCGAGCGTGTCGCGGGTGATCTCGGGCGCGAAGAACTGCCCGCGCGCGGCACGCTTCCAGCCTCGCACCTCGAAGATGTCGGCGAAGTCGGCGGCCAGCGAGAGGTTCATCCAGTAGTCGATGGGTACGCGAAGATGGCTCGTCACCGTCACGCGCTCCACGAGCCGCTCCTCCAACAGGAGCTCGCGCCGGATGTGCACGCAGTTCTTGGGATCCCAGGCATCGCCGCCGAACGCGCGATCGGTGACCGCGAGGTCGATCTCCGCGGCGTAGGGGCGGAGCCGCTGGGTGGAGAGCAGCGACGGGGGGCCGCCGGCCACGTGGATCGCGTAGTGGCTCAGCAGCCGGGTATCGTCGTGGAACAGCCCCACCGCGCAGTGGCCCGCGGGCGCGACGTCTCCGTGTCGGTCGAGCAGCAGGAACAGATGGTCGTGCTTGAGCACGATCGGGTGCTCCACGGTCACCGCGTGCGAGCAGTCGATGGCGGGATAGCCGACCGCCTCCTCCATGGAGATGGGCACGCGCGGCTCGGACTGGGGATCGGCCGGCCGGAGCCCCGGCCCGCGGGCGAACGACGTCATGCTCAGGCGATCCGGACCGATGCGGGCGCGCGGCTGCCGGAGCGGCCGTCGGCATGCTCCGACATGGCGCGCAGGTAGCAACGCTCGTAGTCGGCCACCATGCGGGCACGGCCGAAACGCTCGACGGCCCGCGCGCGACAGCGAAGGCGATCGAAGCGCGGGAGCAGGTCACGCCGGCGCACCAGTGCCGCCATCTCGTCCGCGCTGTCCACGATGAAGCCGGTGACGCCCTCCTCCACCAGCTCGGGCACGCTCCCCCGCCGGAACGCCACCACCGGACACCCGGACAACATGGCTTCCACCAGGATCAGCCCGAACGGCTCGTGCCACTTGATGGGCGCGAGCAGCGCGCGCGCATCGCGCAGCAGCGGCCGCTTGGCGTCGGCACCGATGCTGCCCAGGTACGTCACGTGGGACGCTCCGAGCCGCGGCTCCATCTCGCGCTCGGCGAAGGCGCGATCGGGCGGGTGCACCTCGCCGGCCACTCTGATGGGCAGCCCGGCGCGGGCCGCGACGTCGATCGCCACGTGCGGGCCCTTCACCTCGGTGAACCGGCCGACGAAGCACAGATAGTCGTGCGCGCGCGCTGACCATTCGTACGCGGCCGGATCGAGGCCATGATGGATCACCTCCACCCGCGGCAGCGGTACCTCGCGGTGCGCCTGGTCCTCCGAGATGGCGACGAAACGGGTGCCCGGGAAGTATCGGTAGAATGCCGAGAGCGCCTCGTCGCGCTCGTGATGCAGCGTGTAGATGAACGGCAGTGTCGGCAGCAGCCGCGCCATGGCCAGCGCGACGGCGGAATGCGCGTGCACCACGTCGAACGTCCCACCGACCACCTGGCGCAGCGCCCAGGATACGTGGTTGAGATCGGTGAGTATGTCCGGGGGCCACTGCGCCGTCGGGTACAGCGAGCGCAGCACGCCGCTGGTGCGCGAGTCGCCCGTGGCGAACAGCGTCACATCGTGCCCGCGGACCCGGAGTCCTTCCACGAGCTCGGAGACGATCAGCTCCGTTCCACCGTATCCGCGTGGCGGCACGGCGAGGAACGGCGTGGATATCATGGCGATGCGCATGGCACTGCGTCGGCGATGCTACGGTGATGCGGTCCCACGCGAATGCGTCGCGCAACCACCATACCAGCCCCCGGCCCGGGGCACGACGATCTCCGCGCCGGCCGCCGCCGTGCGGCCCGCTCGGGTGATCACATGCCGCTGGGGTAGGTCTCCGGCACCTCGCCATCCACCAGCACGGGCATGTGCAGCGCGTCGAGCGCGCGCGACTCGTGGATGAACAGGAACGCATCGTAGCGCCGCGGCACGATGGTGGGCACGTAGTTTCCCCAGCGCTCGGCCCGCGGATCGTAGACCACGCCGATGGCGCGGTGCTCGATCGGGGACTCGAGCTCGGCGGTGTCGCCATCGCTCCCGGTGAAGAGCAGGAGCGCATCCCTGGCGCCGGCCCGGTGCAGCAGCTCCTCCCAGCTTCCGGCGCGGGCGTCGGGCACTCGCATGCGGCGCATGGGCGCGCCCCACTCGTCGCCAGCGATCACGGTGCCATGATGCGTACCGAAGCCCACCAGCATCGTCCCGTCTCGCTCGCTTGGGCGCTCGCCGTGCCGCTCCCGCACGAGCTGGCCCACGTTCACCATGCCCGCGCGGCGCATGTCGGTGAAGCGCGCGTCGCCGATGTGCGTGTTGTGCTCCCACACGATGGCCTTCGACCGAGGGCCGTGATGCGCGGCGAGCCGCTCGAGCGTGTCCACCATGTGGTGGTCGCGCACGTTCCACGACGTGGGCCCACCGTGCACCATCGTGCGGTAGTACAGCTCGGCGTTGCGCGCGACGAGTGCGTTCTGCTCCGCGTCGAAGTACGCGTCGCGCCCATCCTGCCGGTACTCCGGCGCCTTCGCGCGCAGCGTGCGGAGCATCTCCACCGCCTCGTCCTCGCACGACGTGGGGACGAGCGCCGTGGCGCGAGCGTACTCCTGCACGTCGTCGAAGTACGGGTCGAAGCAGCCGTACGCCCGGCGGGCCGCCTGCACGGCCGGTGGATCGACGCGCTCCAGGTACTCGAGCACGGCGACCATCGATTCCCAGAGCGAGTAGACGTCGAGCCCGTAGAACCCCGCCTGCTCATTCGCGGACACTCGGTGATTGTGCTCGCGCAGCCATTCCGTGAACCGCGCCACCTCCCGATTGGCCCACATCCACGTCGGCCACCGCTCGAAGGCATGCAGCACCTCCTCGGCGCTGCCCCCGGAGTCCGGGAGCCCCTTCACGTACCGGTTGATGCGGTAGCAGTCTGGCCAGTCGCCCTCCACGCCGATGAAGGCGAATCCCTTCTCCAGGATCAGCCGCCGGGAGATCTCCGCGCGCCAGGTGTAGAACTCCGACGTGCCGTGCGTGGCCTCGCCGAGCAGCACGAAGCGCGCGTCGCCAACGGCGTCGAGCAACGGGTCGAGATCGCCAGCCGATCCGAGCGGCCGCGCGGCGGTGCGCAGCCGCTCCACCATCGCGTCGGCGCCCTCGGCCCTGTCCGCGACTCCCCGGCGGCGCGCCATCACGACCGCTCCGCGTCGGCGTAGCCTACCGCGCCGCGGCGTCCCTGACCGCTGTCCGGCTCGCGCTGCTCCGTCTCGTCGCGGTCGTCTCGCATCTGCCTCCATGGCTGCGCGCCCGCCCCCGGCGCTGGCTCGCACTCGCCAGGACCGGGCCGTCGGCTGATCACGAGCGAGGCCGCATGGGATGGGCCGCGACGCCGGGTGGCACGCTCGACGCGGGCACGCTCGATGCGGGATCGAGCACCCATGCGATACCCAGAGCATGGCTCTGACGACATTCCGATGCCCGACCGGCTGTGGACCTGCCCCATGCACCCAGAGGTGCGCGAGAATGGGCCGGGCTCCTGCCCCATCTGCGGCATGCCGCTCGAGCCGGCCAAGACGCCCGGGATCCCCGACACCTGACGGGATCGCCGATGGGCCGGCGCGACGCCATTCCCGCGCGGCCCATCCCCGTTCGCGGGCGGCTCCGAGCGGCTCCTAGTTGATCTGGACCCGCCTGCCGCGCTGCTCTCGCTGCTTCGGCATCGGCACCTTCACCTCGAGCACGCCGTTGTCGTATCTCGCCTCGATCTGCTCCTCGTCGACTCCCTCGGGGAGAGGGATCGCGCGATAGAACGTTCCGTAGCGCTGCTCGCGCCGGAAGAACCCTTCGTCGCGCTCCTCTTTCTGCTCCTGGCGCTCGCCCGTGAGCGTCAGCACGTCGTCGCTCACGTCGATCTGGATGTCCTCCTTCCTCACACCCGGCAGGTCGGCGCGCACCACGATCTCGTCGCCGCGTCGGAAGGTCTCGATCTGCGGCGCCCAGGCGGTCATGCCACCCATTCCCGCGCTGCTGGCGAGCGAGCGCCCGGTGGTGCTGCCGCCGGACGTCGTGAGCTCACCGCCGCCGTACGCCGCCTGCTCGAACACCCGATCCATGTCTGCCGTCACCCGGCGCATGAACTCGAAGGGGTTGGCCATGAACGCGCCGGCCAGGAGGCCCGGCTGCATGGTGAGGATGGCCGGCAGCGAGGCACCCTGCCGCATCATCCCGCCGCTCGCGCCGCGTGTCGGGGCCTGCATGCCCGGCTCGCGGCTCACCGATCTCTGGCGCTCCTGATCGGAGCGCGAGACGTTGCGCGAAGTCCCCGACGACACGTCGCTCCGCCCCGACGGCGCGCCCGCGCCACTCGCCGACTGACTGGCCGATTGACCGCTGGCGCCGCTGGCCGACTGACCGGCCGCGCCGCTGGATGACTGACCGGCCGAGGCCGACTGATCCTGCTGCCGCTGCCCGCGTCCCGCGGGCGGATCGCCCTGTTGGCGGTTCGCCATACGCACACTCCGCGCAGAGGTCCGACTGACGTGGGCGCCGAGGCCGCGCACCGCGCGCGCGAGGCGCGGCGACGACGCCCGGGGATCGGTAGTGCCGGCAAACCGAATACCAGCGGCACCACCATTCGCGGAGTACGTGCCCAGGGCCGCTCGTGCCGGTCCGGCGGCGCGCTCAGTCGCCCGCCGCCTCCACGCCCGCCCCACTCGCCACCGGCCGCACGAGCACCTCGTGCCGCGCACCGTCGTCCACCAGCGGGATCTCCGCGCCATCCAGCGACCGGCCATCCACGCTCACGTCCACCGCGCCGTCGCGGATGGCGCCGGGATTTCGCACGACGATGGCGTAGACGCTCCCACCGAACCGGTAGTCGATCGAGAACTCCGGCCATTCGGCGGGTACGCGCGGCTGGATGACGAGCGCATTGCCGCGCTTCGTGAAGCCCAGGATGGCCTCCAGCCCCACGCGATACATCCAGCTCGCCGACCCCGTGTACCACGTCCAGCCGCCGCGCCCCAACTGTCCCTTCGCGGTGTAGACGTCGGCCGCCACCACGTAGGGCTCCACCTTGTACGTGGCCACGTCGGCCGCCGTGGCGCCGTGGGTGAGCGGGTTGATCATCTGGAAGAGCTCGAAGGCACGGTCGCCGTCGCCGCGCATGGCCGTGGCGAGCACCGCCCAGAGCGCGGCGTGCGTGTACTGTGCGCCGTTCTCGCGCACCCCGGGCAGGTAGCCCTTGATGTAGCCGGGGTCATGCGTCGTCCGGTCGAAGGCCGGGGTGAGCAGCATGATGAGCCGCGCGTCCTCGCGCACCAGGTGCCCCTCCATCGACCGCATGGCGTCTGCCTGGCGGGCCGGGGTGCCAGCGCCCGAGATCACGCTCCAGCTCTGCGCGATGGAGTCGATGCGGCCCTCGTCGAGCGATGCGGAGCCCAGCGGCGTGCCGTCGTCGAAGTAGGCGCGCCGATACCATGCGCCGTCCCATGCGCTCGCCTCCACCGCGGCGCCGTAGCGGTCGGCGTACGTGCGGAGCTCCGCGGCCAGGGCGTCGTCGTGCCGTGCCTCCGCGTGCTCGGCGAAGGAGCGCAGCGTGGTGATGAGGAACCACGCCAGCCACACGCTCTCGCCACGGCCCTCCACGCCCACGCGGTTCATGCCGTCGTTCCAGTCGCCGCTGCCGATGAGCGGCAGGCCGTGCGCGCCCGTGGTGCTCGCCTTCTTCAGCGCCCGCCGGCAATGCTCGTACACGCTGCCGTGCTCGTCGGTCACCTTGGGCAGGTCGTAGAGCTCGTCCTCGTGCGGCGCGAGCGCGCGCATCTCCAGGAAGGGCACGTACTCGTCCAGCACCGTCGCGTCGCCGGTGACGCGCACGTAGTGGTCCACCACGAACGGCAGCCACGCGAGGTCGTCCGAGAAGCGAGTGCGCACGCCGCGTCCGCTCTGCGGATGCCACCAGTGCTGCACGTCGCCCTCCACGAACTGTCGGCCCGCGGCGCGCACGATGTGCTCGCGCGCCAGCTCGGGCTCCGCATACACGAACGCCATGACGTCCTGCAGCTGGTCGCGGAACCCGTACGCCCCGCCGCTCTGGTACAGCGCCGAGCGCGCCCACATGCGGCAGGCGAGCGCCTGGTAGAACGTCCACCGGTTCACCATCGCGTCGAACGACGGCTCCGGCGTGCGCACCTGGACCACCGAGAGACGCTCCTCCCACTCCGCGACGGTGGCGGCCACGGCCGCCGTGGCGCGGCCCGCGTCGCGATACTCGGCCGCCAGTCGCCGCGCCGTGTGCTCGTCGGACGCGGCCGCGAGCACCACGACGATCTCGCGCGACTCGCCGGGCGCCAGGTGGATGGCGCACTGCAGCGCCGCGCAGGGATCGATGCCCGCCCCGGTGGTGCCGGAGAGCGGCCCGCCACGGAGCCCGGCGGGGTTCGCCAGGCTGCCGTTGCGGCCCACGAACGCGAGCCGGTCGCCGGTGTGGCCGATCACCGGCTCACTCATCGCGTGGACGGCGGCCCAGCTCGCATACTGCGTATCGTAGAAGTTGCGCGCGACGATCGCCCCCTGCTCCGCGTCGAACTCCGTGCGCACCTGGTGCTGCGTGTGCTCGCGCGCTACCCCGAGCGTCCATTCCACGTACGTCGTCACCGTGAGGCGCCGGGGCTGGTCACCCGGGTTGGTGAGCCTGAGCACGGAGAGCTTCACCGCCTCGTCGGGCGCGATGCCGAGCGTGAGATGGGTGGCGATGCCCGCGTACTCGTGCTCGAAGGTCGACGTGCCCGCGCCGTGGCGCACCGTGAACGGCGCATCGTGGCCCATGGGAGCCGGCGTGGCGCTCCACAGCGCCCCGGTGTCCTCGTCGCGCACGTAGAGCACCTCGCTCACCGGGTCGCTCACCGGATCGTTCTGCCAGGGCGTGAGGCGGTAGAAGTAGCTGTTGTCCGCCCAGGTGAATCCGGCGCCGCGCTCGGAGACCACGAAGCCGCCGCGCGGGTTGGCCACCACGTTCGTCCAGGGTGCCGGCGGCACGCGGTCGCCGCGGATGCGTATCTCGTAGTCCCCCGCCGGCGTGAGCCCGCCGAAGCCGTTGTCGAGCAGCAGCGGTGCGCCCACCGCCTCGTGGATGGTGCTGGAGACGGGCGCGCTCGGCACGGCGGTGGGCTGCGGGGCTGGCTCCGCCGCGGACGGGTGGGCGTGGATCAGCCGGATCACGGGACCGCCTCGCGGTGTGGCCCTGTCCGAACGGCGCATGGGCTGGGGCAGCGGCGCGCGCTCGTCGATCTCCAGCTCCTCGCGCGTATTCAGCGACTGCAGGATGCGCCCCACCGCCCGGCCGTCGCACCGCACCAGCACGCGCGCCGTGGCGCGCAGCGCGGCGATGGCATCGCCCTCGAGCACGTCGAGCCGCCGGAGGAACACCCCACCCGGGCGGTCGATGACGTCCGCCGTGCCCCACCCGTACACCGCGGACTTGATGCGGTCGTCCAGGTCCTGGAGATAGGTGGGAGGGTGCGTATTGAGCACCACCAGGTCCACCATCATCCCGCGTCGCCGCCAGTAGCGGTGCGCGGCAAGCAGCTGGCGCAGCGTCGGCAGCCCGTCCAGGGAGTCGATGGTGGCCAGCAGGATGGGCCAGTCGCCGGAGATGCCGGTGGCCCAGAGGAGCGATTGCCCGCCCTGATTCGCGCGCAGGTCCTCCTGCGGCGCGCGCAGCTGCGCGTTGGCGAAGAACAGGTGCCCGGCGAGCTCCTGGAACACCGCCGCCTCGGCGGGCACGATGTCCAGCTCGCGCAGCTCCACCTGCGCCGCCGTCCACGCCAGGTCGAGCGCGCGCTGTGCCGCGTGGGGATCCTGGTAGCGGCCCGCCAGCTCGAACAGCTGCTCGCGCGTGGTGGCGACGAGCGTCGTGAACGCCACCGACGCCGACTGGCCCGGCTCCACGCGCACGCGCGCGCGCAACGCGAACACGGGGTCGAGCACGGCACCGGTGGTGCCGGACAGCGGGCCGTCCATCGCGAGCGCCACGGGATCGCGCGTCGACCGCCCGCGCCCGATGAAGCGGGCCCGGTCGGTCTCGCACGTCACCGGACCCACGCGATCCCGGCCCGCGTCCACCACGTGCGCGCACCAGAGCGGCTGCTCGGTGGCCGACCGCGGGCGCCGCGTGGCCGTGACGGCGGTACACCACTCGTGCCACTCGGTCTCGACGAACAGGTTGGCGAACGCCGGGTGCGCCCGCTCGGTCTCCGGCGGCGCGAGCACGATCTCCCCGTAGCTCGTGAGCTCGACCTCGCGTGGCTCGTCGCCATTGTTGGTGACCGTCACGCGGCGCACCTCCGCGGAGTCCGTGGGCACCACCACGATCTCGGTGCGCGTCTCGATGTCGCCGTCCACCCGGTGGAACGTCACCCGATCGGTCGCCGACACGGCGCGGTACCAGTCCGCCGGCGCACACACCGGCTGGTGGGCCGCCGACCAGACGCGCCCGCGCGTGACGTCCTTCACGTAGCAGTACTGGCCGGTGCCGTCGACGGTGCCGTCGGCCCGCCAGCGCGTGACGGCGAGATTCTCGTAACGGCTGTATCCCGATCCCGCGTTGGTCACCATCACGGTGTACGGCAGGTGGCCGAGGAGCGCCACGTGCGGTTGCGCGGTGTGGGGCGTGTCGATCTCCCGCACGGCCGGCCGCTCCAGCTCCGGGTCCGGCAGCGCCTCGTCGGCGCGTGCCGCCTGCGGCTCCTGCAGCACCAGCCGTCGCGGGATGCGCTCGTGCAGCAGCAGCTCGGCGGACCGCACCATGGGATCCAGGTGGAACCGGCGCTGCCACACGTTGGCCGTGAGCGCATTCGTGAACGCCACCAGCCCCATGCCGATGTGGTGCGCCATGTAGTTCCCCACCACCGCATAGCGCTGGCCCGGCCGCGGACGCGTGTAGTCCAGCGCGTCGCGGAACCCGTATGGCCCCAGCGCGCCCTTCTGCTCGGTGCTCGCGAGGTTGGCCAGGGCCCGCTGGGGGTCCACCATCATCGCGAGCGCCGAGGCGTACGGCGCGATCACCAGGTCGTGCCCGAGCCCGCGCTTGAGCGCGAGGTCCGGCACGCCGAACGCCCGGTACTGATACGTGAGGTCGCGGTCGCGCAGGTTGTACGCGCTCTCGCTCACGCCCCACGGCACGCCGTGCGCCGCGCCGTGCGCCATCTGCCGCCGCACGGCCCCCCGATAGGTCTGATCGAGCACCGTGGCGGAGAAGGACTGCATCACGAGCAGCGGCATGAGATATTCGAACATGCTGCCGCTCCACGACACCAGCGCCGTCTCGCCCGACGCGCGGGTGAGCGTGCGGCCCAGGCGGAACCAGTGCTCCACCGGCACGTCGTTCTTGGCGATGGCGACGAAGCTCGCCAGCCGGGCCTCCGAGGCGAGCAGGTCGTAGTACGACTCGTCCAGCGTGTGCGTGGCCTGCTGGTAGCCGATGGAGAAGAGCTTGCGGCGCTGGTCGAAGAGGAACCGGAAGTCCATCTCCATCGCGAAGTCGTACGCGCGGTCGGCCATCACCTGCAGGCGCGCGAGCAGCGCGGCGGCGTCCGCATCGTGCTCGGCCAGCTCGCGCAGGCTCGGCACCGTGGCCGCGTTGCGCCCGTCGGGCCGCGGGGCCGCGGCCAGCGTGGCGAGCCGCGCCTGATGCTCGGCCACGAGCTCCAGGCTCCAGGTGATCCACGACTCGGCCTCGCTGGCGCTGGCGGACGAGGCAGTGGGGTCCGCCCGCAACGTGGCGAGCGCGTGCTGCAGTGGCCCGGCCACGGCGTCGAGCGAGACCGCCGAGATGGTGACGCTGGCGGCCATGGCCTGCGCCGCCCGTACGTCCACGGCGGCGCTCGACGCCGCGCGCCAGCCGGCCGGCGTGCTCGTGTCGCCGGATGCCGCCAGCGCGCCCAGTCCCTCGTGCGCCGCGCCGAGCGCCGTCTCGAGCGCCCGGCCCACGCGCGCGTCCAGCACCGGCTGGTCGGGGATGCCGAGCAGCGCCTGCCGCAGCGCGATCAGGTGGCCGGCCAGGTTGCCGCTGTCCACCGCCGAGACGTAGGCCGGCTCCAGCACGCGCAGGTCGTCGATGTCGTACCAGTTGTAGAAATGCCCGCGCAGCCTGCGCATCCGCTCCATGGAGCGGAGCGTGTCCTCCAGCCGCTGGACCATCCGCTCCACCGTCAGGAAGCCGAGGTCGTACGCGCTCACCGTGGCCAGCAGCAGCAGGCCCAGGTTGGTGGGCGACGTGCGCATCGCCAGCACCGGCGCGGGATCCTCCTGGAAGTTGTCCGGCGCGAGCCAGTTGGTCTGGGCGTTCACGAACCGCTCGAAGTACCACCAGTGCCGCAGCGCGTAGCGCATGGCCGCCGTCCGGCTGGCGACTGGCAGGCGGTGCTCGCGGCGCACCGCGGGCGTGCTCAGCGCGTGCGCGATGGCCGGCGACGCCGCCCAGAGTGCCGCGAGCGGTCCCACGGCGATCACCAGCTGCCAGAGGTACGAATCCGGATCCGGCAGGCTGTTCTGCCGGGCGATGGCGCGGGCCGCCACCACCAGCGCGATGCCCGCGGTGAGCGCCACCGCCGGCCACATGGTGCGCCACACGTCGCGCACCTCGCCGGAGACCACGCGTTCGGTCTGCGACGCCGTCTGCCACTCGAGCAGGTGGCGCCGCGACACGACGAGGCGCCAGAGCGTCCGCAGGATCGCGTCCGCCGAGATCCACGCCTGGTGCGGGAGCATGGCGATGGCGAGCCCCACCTGCTTCGCGCTCACCACGGCGTCCTGGCCCACGGCCGCGTAGTACGCGCGCCACGACTTGTCGAGGGGCGGGCGGAGCACGGCCAGGAGCAGCGAGACGATCCACGGCGCGGCGATCGCCCCCAGCCCCAGTGCCGTCCAGCGCACCGGCGATCCCGGCAGCACCGTCCAGCCGACCACGAGGAAGAGCAGCTGCGCGATCTCCAACGTGCTGCGCCGCAGGTTGTCGAGGATCTTCCACCGCGAGAGCACCGAGAGCCGGTTGCGCCCCGCGCCGTCGGGGCCGGGCACGCTCGGCGTCAGCCACCGCAGCAGCTGCCAGTCGCCGCGAATCCAGCGATGCTTGCGCCGGGTGAAGGTGAGATAGCGCGTGGGGTAGTCGTCGTAGACCTCGATGTCGGTGGCCAGGCCGGCGCGCGCGAAGCTCCCCTCGATCAGGTCGTGCGAGAGCAGCGTGTTCTCGGGAAAGCGGCCGTCGGTCGACTGCTCGAACGCATCCACGTCGTAGATGCCCTTGCCCGTGAAGCTCCCCTCCCCGTACAGATCCTGGTAGACGTCCGAGACGGCGGTGGTGTACGGATCCACGCCGGGGTGGCCCGAGTGGATGGCCGCGAAGCGCGAGCGATGCGCGCTGGGGAGCGAGACGCCCACTCGTGGCTGCAGGATGCCGTAGCCGCGCACTACGCGGCCCAGCGCCGGGTCGTACACCGCGCGGTTGAGCGGATGCGCCAGCGCGCCCACGAGCAGCGGCGCGCCGTCCGGCGGCAGCACGGTGTCCGCGTCCAGGGTGATGACGTAGCGCACCTCCCGCAGCACGTCCGGGTCGCCCACCACCACCGAGAACGCATCACGCGCGGCGCCGCGCAGGAAGCGGTTGAAATCGGCCAGCTTCCCGCGCTTGCGCTCCCATCCCATCCAGCACCCCTCCTGCGCGTTCCAGCGGCGCGGCCGGTGGAACAGGTAGAAGGCATCCGCCGCGCCGCTCGCATAGCGCGCGTTGAGGTCGCGCACACCCGCCACCGCCGTGGCGACGATCTCGGCGTCGCCCGGGCGCGTGTCCGTGGCCGCGTCGGTGAAGTCGCTGAGCACGGCGAAGTGCAGGTGCGCCTCGCGGTTGGCCAGGAACTGCACCTCCAGGTTCTCCAGCGCCTCGCGCACCGCCGCCACGCTGCCGAACAGCGTGGGGATCACCACCGCCGTGCGGTACTCCGCCGGCACGCCGCCCGCCTGACGCAGGTCCAGCTTGGGCAGCGTTCGTGGCGGCAGGAAGGTGGTGATCAACTGGTTGACGACGGCCACCGCGATGTCGTTCGCCGGGATGAAGGCGAACAGCACCACGACGAGCCACGCCGCGCGCGCGTCGGCGCCGCCGAGCCAGAACAGGATGGCCAGTGCCGCGGCCGTCCCGGCCACGATACCGCCCACCAGCACCACGTTGGCGTGGCGCCGCACCCATCGGTAGATCGAATCGCGCGCGCCGGGCCGGTAACGGGTGGCCTGCTCCAGCAACGCCAGGCCGTC
>DATANT010000075.1:0-39257 GCA_036266115.1 Gemmatimonadaceae bacterium
CTCCAGCACACCGTCCTCGCGCCACCGGCAGCGGTCGCCGGTGCGATACAGCCGCTCGCCCTCGGCGGCGCCGCCGAGGGGTGCGAGCACGAAGCGCTCGGCGGTGAGCTCCGGACGGCCGAGGTAGCCCGCCGCCACGCCCGCGCCACCGATGCACAGCTCGCCCACCGCGCCGCAGGGCACCGGCTGGAGCCCGTCGTCGAGCACGTGGAGCTGGACGCGCGAGAGGGGCCGGCCGATCGGGATCGTGGCCGCCTCCGGCGGCACCTCGCCCACCACGTGCACGGACGCGAAGGTGGTGGTCTCGGTGGGACCGTAGCCGTTCACCAGCCGCAGCGACGGGAGCGCGGCACGCAGCTCGCGCACCGCGCGCACGTCGGCCGCCTCGCCGCCGAAGATCACCGTGCGCAGCGCGCCGAGCGCCTCGGGGCGCGTGCGGGCGAGCTCGTTGAACAGCGCCGTCGTCAGGAACAGCGTGTCCACCGCGTTCGCGCGCAGCGCCTCACCCAGCGCCGGCGGCGTGAGCAGCGTCTGCAGCGGCACGATGGCGAGGCGTCCGCCGTTGGCGAGCGCGCCCCACACCTCGAAGGTGGCCGCGTCGAACGCGAGCGTCGCGGCCTGGGCGATCACGCTGCGCTCGTCGAGCGGGAGGCCGTCGTTGGCCTCGACGAGCGAGTGGATGCCCGCATGACGGACGGCCACACCCTTGGGCGTGCCGGTGGAGCCCGAGGTGTAGATGACGCAGGCGGTGTCGTCGGGCAGGACGCCGGCGTCCGGCGCGCACACCGCATCGTCGTGAGCCACGGCAGGCGTCGCGGCGTCAAGCACGACGAGCGACGGCACCGCGCCATGCGCGTCCGACAGCAGCGCCTCCGCCTCGGCCGCGTGCGCGCGATCCGCGAGCAGCACCGTCGGCCGCGCGTCCGCCAGCACGTCGGCCAGCCGGGGGCGTGGATGCGCCGGATCCAGGGGGACGTACGCGCCACCGCTCGCGACGACGCCGAGCATGGCCACCACCGCCAGCGGCGAGCGATCCACGAGGAGCGCCACCCGATGCCCACGCGCGACGCCGAGGCCGTGGAGCTGCAGCGCGAGCCGGTTGGCCGCGGCCTGCAGCTCGGCGTAGGTGAGCGCGTCGGTACGCGATCCGTCGGCGCGCGCCGTGTGGACCGCGACGGCGTGGGGACGGAGCTCGGCCTGCCGCCGCACGAGGTCGTGCACGGTGCGCGGCTGCCAGCTCGCGGGCATCGGGGCGCGCCCGCGTTGGAGCTCCGCGGCGCGGGACGCCGCCGGCAGCAGCGCCAGCCGGACGATGGGCGTCTCGGGGGCAGCGGCGGCATGCTCCAGCAGCGTGGCCAGGCTCTGCACCATGCGCGTGGCGAGCGCCGGCGTCACGTAGTCCGCGGCGTACCCCAGCTCCAGCTCGAGCACCGCTCCCGCGTCCACCACGCGCAGCGTGAGGTCGGTCTTGGCCTCCACCGGCGGCATGGCCACCGGCGTCGCGCGAACGTCGGGCAGGTGGAGCGTCCGGTGCTCCCCGCTCTCCATCGAGAAGAGCGCCTGGAAGAGCGGTGTGTGGCTGGACGAGCGGGTGGGCCTGGCCAGCTCCACCGCCTGCTCGATGGGAAGCCGGCGGTGCTCCAGCGCGTCCAGCATCGCCTGCCGCGTCGCGTCCAGGTGATCCGCGAACGTGTGATCGTCGCCCAACCGTGCCCGCATCGCGAGCGTGTTGACGAAGAAGCCCACGACGTCCTCGAGCTCGGGGCGCTCGCGGCCGTCCTCGGGAATGCCCACGATCACGTCGTCCAGGTCCATCCACCGCGCGAGCGTGGCCTGGAAGGCCGCGAGCAGCGTGGCCACGAGCGTGGTCTTCCGGGAGCGGGCGAGCGCGCGAACGGCGCGCGTGACGTCCGGCGAGAGCGTGCAGGCCACGTGCTGCTCCACCCACGTGCGGTGCGCCGGGCGCGCGTGGCCCGGTGGCAGCTCCCACGGCGGTGGCGGGTCGGCCAGCTGTGCCGTCCAGTACGCGCGCTCGGCGGCCAGCGCGTCGCCCGCGGCCAGCGCCTGCTGCTCGCGCGCGTACGCCGCGTACGTGGTGCGCGGCGCGGGGAGGGCCGGCGTTCGCCCGTCGGCCGCCTGTGCGTACGCGGCGGCCAGGTCGCGGTGGATCACGCGCAGCGACCAGCCGTCGCACGCGATGTGATGCACCGCGAGCGCGAGCACGTGCTCGTCGTGCGCCACCGCGTACAGCGTCGCGCGAACGGGGCCGTCGGTGGCCAGCGCGAACGGCCGCGCCCCGAAGTCGGCGAGCGCCGCGCGCAGCGCGGCCTCGCCCTCCGGCGACCGCCCACCCGCCGCCGGCAGCTCCGCGATCCGCAGCTCCAGCGGCAGCGCGCCCGGCGCGTGCACGTGCTGCTCCGGCTCCGCTCCCTCCACCGACGCCGCGGAGTGCGGGTACGTGGTGCGCAGCACCGCATGCCGCGCGACCACCGCGCGCAGCGCGCGCTCGAGCCGCTCGGCGTCCAGCGTGCCGTGCAGGCGCAGGGCCCACGCCACGGTGTACGCCGTGCTCTCCGGCGCGATGCGATGCAGCAGCCGCAGCCGGCGCTGGCCGAACGACAGCGGGGCCGCGCCCTCGCTCGCGTCCGGAGCGGCTGCCGCGGAGCCCTGGGGCGCCGTCCGCGCGCGGGCCTGCAGCCGCTGCTCCAGCAGGGCGCGCTTGGCTGGCGAGAGGCCGGCGATGCGGGCACGGAGATCGGTGGGCGCGTCGGTGGGCGTACCGGTGCGCGCGTCGTCGTCCGCGCTCACCAGCCGGTCGCCCTCATCGCTCACGCAGCGCCTCCATCATCCGGCTCGCCTCGTCGTCGCTCAGCTCCTCGAGGTCGTCCAGCAGTCGCGCGAGCTCGTCGTCGTGGGCCGGGCGGGCGGCGGCGATGGCGGCGGCGAAGCCCTGCAGGTCGGGATGCGTGAACAGCGCCCGCACGCCCACGTCCACGCCCAGCGCCTCGCGCACGCGGCCGATCACGCGCATGGCCGCCAGCGAGTGGCCGCCCAGCTCGAAGAAGTCGTCGTGCACGCCCACCGGCCGCTCCACCCGCAGCACGTCCGCCCAGATGCGCGCGGCGTCGCGCTCCTCGGGCGTGCGCGGCGCGATGAAGGCGTCCGCGGCGGCCGGGCGGCCGGCCGCCGCGCGCAGCGCGGCGCGGTCCACCTTGCCGTTCGCGGAGAGCGGAACCCGGTCGTGCAGCAGGTACACGGCGGGTACCAGATGCTCCGGCAGCCGCTGGCGCAGGAACTCCCGCAGCGCCCGCGCGCTCGGCTCGCTGCCCGGCGTGGGAACGAGGTGCGCCTCCAGCGTGGGCGCGGCCAGCGCGGTCATGACCACCGCCTGGTGCACGTGCTCGTGCGACTCGAGCACCGCCTCGATCTCGCCGGGCTCGATGCGCACGCCCTGGAGCTTGATCTGGCCGTCCACGCGGCCCAGGAAGCGCAGCGCGCCCGACTCGTCCCAGGCCACGACGTCGCCGGTGCGGTACAGCCGCGCACCGGGTACGTCGCGGAACGGGTCGGGGAGGAAGCGCTCGGCGGTGAGCGATGGGCGGTTGAGATAGCCCTGGGCAACGTGGACGCCGCCGATGTACAGCTCGCCGGCCACGCCGATGGGCACCGGCTGCCACCGCTCGTCCAGCACGTACAGCTGCACGTTGTGCAGCGCGCGGCCGATGGGAACGTCGCGGCGCGTCGCGCCGCGCTCGCACTCCCACGCGGTCGTGTCCACCGCGCACTCGGCCGGGCCATACAGGTTGTACAGCTTCGCGCCGAGCTGGCGGAAGAAGCGCTCCTGCAGCTCCACCGAGAGCGCCTCGCCGCCCACGATCACCCGCCGCACCGAGGTGCAGCGTTCCACCGGCGCCTCGGCCAGGAACACGGCGAGCAGGGAGGGCACGAACTGCAGCGTGGTCACCGCGTGCTCGTGCGTCATGCGCGCGATGTACTGCGGGTCCAGGTGTCCGTCGGGACGCGCCACCACCAGCCGCGCGCCCGCGGCCAGTGGCCAGAACGTCTCCAGCACCGCCACGTCGAACGAGAGCGGCGCCTTCTGCATCGTGACGTCGGTGGCGTCGAGCCCGAAGTACGCCTGGGCCCAGAACACGTGGTTGCGCATGCCGCCGTGCGTGTTGCTCACGCCCTTGGGCGCGCCCGTGGAGCCGGACGTGTAGATGACGTACGCGGCATCCTCGGGCGCGGAGCGAACGCCGCGAATCGAGGGTGCGTGCGCGGCGCGCGCCCAGTACCCGCGGTCCAGCCACACGACGGGCGTGCCGCCGGACGGCGCGCGCGACGTGGCGTCGTCCGTGAGGATCGCCACGGGCGCCGCGTCCTCCAGCATGAAGGCCTGGCGCTCGCGCGGCAGCGCCGGGTCGATGGCCAGATAGGCGGCGCCGGCCTTGAGGATGCCGTAGACCGCGACCACGAGCGCGGCCGAGCGGTCCATCTGCACGGCCACCACGCTGTTGGGCGCAACGCCGAGCGCCGCGAGGTCCGCGGCCACGAGGGAGGCCCGCCGGTCCAGCTCCGCGTACGTGAGCGTCGCGTCGTCTCCCACCACCGCCACGGCGTCCGGCGTGCGGGCCACCTGCTCCTCCACCAGCCCGTGCAGCCCGCCGGCCAGCGGGTAGTCCACCGCCGTTTCGTTCCACTCGTACAGCAGTTGGTGCCGCTGCGCCTCGCTGAGCAGCGGCAGCTCCGACACCGGCGTGTCGGGCGCGGCGGTCGCGGCCGCGAGCAGCACGTGCAGGCTGCCGAGCAACCGGTGGACGTGCGCCGCGGAGAACAGCGACGCGTCGTAGCGCGCCACCAGGCGGAGCGCGTCGGCGTGCTCCGCGCCGTGGAGCTCGAGCTCCAGGTCGGAGCCGATGGCGTCCAGCTGCTGCTCGCCGCGCGTGGCCACGAGCCCGTGAAAGTGCGGAGCCGTGGACGCGAAGGTACGCGCATTGAAGGTCACGCGGAACAGCGCCTCCTCCCATCCGGGCGGCGATTCGCCGAGGGTCTGCAGCGCGGCGGCCGCGGGCGTGTCCTGGTGCGTGAGCGCGTCCAGCATGCACGCGCGCGCACGCTCCACCAGCTGTCGAAAGCCGAGCGCCGCGCCGCTGCCCAGGCGCACCGGCTGCACCTCGGTGAAGCAGCCCACCAGCGGCTCGAGCACCGGATGGCTGCGCCCCGCCACCGGCAGCCCGATCACCGGATCATCGTGGCCAGCGTAGCGGGCCACCGTGGCCTGGTACGCCGCGAAGAGCACCATGGGCGGCGTCGCGTTGCAGTCTCGCGCCAGGCGCCCCACCGCGGCGGCGAGCGCCGGCTCGAGCGCGAGCGTCGCGATGCCCGCGGCCACCGCCCCATCCCGCGAGCGCGCGCGATCCGTGGGCAGGAGCGGTCCCACCGGCCGGTCGCGCAACTGCTCCTGCCAGAACCGGAGCGAGCGCTGGCCGGCGGGCGCGTGCACGCGCTCGCGCTGCCATCGCGTGAAGTCCGCGTAGCGGAGCGCGAGCGGCGCCAGCGCCGGCGCCGTGCCCGTGGCGAAGGCCGAGTAGAGCGCGCCCAGGTCGCGCAGCAGCACGCCGTCGGACCATCCGTCGGACGTGACGTGGTGCAGCTCGATGAGCAGCTCGTGCTCGGTGGCGGTGGCGCGACGGAGCTGCGCGCGCGCCAGCGGGCCGTGCTCCAGATCGAAGCGCGCGTCCGGCGCCGCGCCGTCACCGTCGGTGATGGTGAGCGGCATGCCCGGCGACGGGCGCGTGCGCAGCACCGCGCCGTCCGGCGTCATCTCGACCGTGGAGCGCAGCGGCTCGTGGCGCTCCACCAGCGCGTCCAGCGCGCAGCGCAGCGCCGGCACGTCCAGCGGGCCGCTCAGCCGCAGTGTGACGCGCCGCGTGAACACGCCGGAGCCCGGCGCGCGCTGCTCGAACAGCCAGATGCGCTCCTGGGTGAAGGAGAGCGGTGCCGGAGCGCCCGGGTCGGAGCCCGGCGTGGGCGGCCCGTCGGCCCCGGCGCGCATCGGCGCGCGTGCCCGCAGCAGCGCCGCCGCCGCGGGCGAGAGCCCGGCCGGGTCACCTGTGCGCGGCGGCTCGCGCTCCGTCATGCAACGTCCGCCGCGGCGCGCGCGCCGCGGCGATCGGTCGCGCCCTTCAGGGCTCCCGCCGGCACCGCGCCCGCCGCCAGGTTGGCGTCGAGCACCGCCGTGCACGCGCTCACGCCCACGTGCGGCGCGCCGGTGAGCAGGCGCCCATCGCGCTCCGCCAGGCCGCGCAGCGTGGCGGTGATGGCCTCCTGCGCCGCGAACAGGCACGGCGTGCTGTAGATGACGAGCCCCACGCCGCGCGCCCGCAGCTCGGTGAGCGTGCAGGGCGGCGTCTTGCCGCCGGCGATCTGGTTGAACGCGAGCGGCACCGTGAGCCGCGCGGAGAGCTCGTCCAGGAACGCGAGGTCGCGCACGCCGTCCACCAGCACCGCGTCCGCGCCGGCGGCGGCGAACGCCTCCACGCGCCGGAGGATGTCGTCCGGCTCGGACGCATCGGTGCGCGCCACCACCACCAGGTCGCGCCGCGCGGCCAGCACGCGCTCCAGCTTCTCCAGGTACTCGTCGAGCGGCAGGATCTGCTTGCCGTCGAAGTGGCCGCAGCGCCGCGGACGACGCTGGTCCTCGAGCACGATGCCGGACGCGCCCGCCCGCTCCAGCCGCGTCGCGACGTGCGCGGCGATGGCCGGGTCGCCGTAGCCGTCGTCCATGTCCACGAGCAGATGGTGCCGCGGCAGCACCGCGCGCAGGCGCTCCACGAACGACACGATGTCCGGCCAGGCGATGAAGCCCACGTCCGGCAGGCCGTAGTGGCTGGCCGCGAAGCCGAAGCCGCTCACGAAGAGCGCCTCGTGCTCGCGCGCGGCGAGCGACGCGGAGAACACGTCGTAGACGCCGAGGAAGGAGAGCGGCGCCTGCACGCCGATGGTGCCGCGCAGGGACGTTCCAGCGGAGGTGGGCATGGCGGTGGTCGTCATCGGGTGAAGCCCGCGTGGCCGGGCGACGCCGGCTCCTCGAGCACGGGAGCCAGCCAGCCGGCGAGCGCGGCGACGGTGGGCGCGTCGTAGAACGTGAGCGGCGGCACCGGCACGGCGAGCAGCTCCTGCACGCGCCCCAGAAAGCTGGTGGCGCGGAGCGAGTCGCCGCCCGCGGCGAAGAAGTCGGCGTGCACCCCGCCTGGCGGCGTGCCGAGCACCTCCGTCCAGACGGCCGCGAGCACCTCTTCCAGCGGCGTGCGCGGAGCCACGGCCTCGCCGCCCTCGGCCGGCGCGTCGCTCGTCGCCTGCGCGTGCACGCCCAGCCGCTCGGCCAGCCCGATGCGCTGCAGCTTGCCGGTGGCGCCCTTGGGCAGCGCGTCCACGAACACGATGCGCCGCGGGATCTTGAAGTACGCGAGGCTCTCCGAGACGAAGCGTCGGAGCGTGGCCTCGTCCGTGCTCGCGCCATCGCGCAGCACCACCGCCGCCGCCACCTCCTCGCCCAGGGTGTCGTGCGGGAGCGCGAACGCCACCGCCTGCGCCACCGCCGGGTGCTCCATGAGCGCGGCGTCCACCTCCAGCGGCGACACCTTCTCGCCGCCGCGGTTGATGAGCTCCTTGAGCCGCCCGGTGAGAAAGAGATAGCCCTCGGCGTCCAGGTAGCCCTGATCGCCGGTGCGGAACCAGCCGTCCGTGAACGCGCGCGCGTTCGCCTCGGCGTTGCCGCGATAGCCGCGCGTGACGTTGGGGCCGCGGATCACCACCTCGCCCGTCTCGCCGACACCGAGCAGCGTGCCCGCCTCGTTCATGACGGCCACGTGTGGACCCGCGGCGCGGCCCACCGAGCCGGGCTTCCGCGCCGCCGGCGGCAGCGGGTTGCTCGCCATCTGATGCGCGGCCTCGGTCATGCCGTAGGCCTCCACCACCGGCACGCCGAACGCACGCTCCAGTCGGTGCAGCACCGCCGGTGGCAGCGCCGCCGAGGAGGAGCGGATGAAGCGGAGTGCGTGGCCGGCCGCCGCGTGCGGCTCGCGCTCCACGTGCGCGAGCGCCGCCTGGTGCATGGTGGGCACCGCCGTGTACCAGGTGGCCCCGAACGTGGCGAGCCACTCGAAGAACCCGGGCACCCGCATGCCCGGCGCGCACACCACGCTGCCGCCGGCCGCGAGCGACGCCAGCACCGCCGCCACCAACCCATGGATGTGGAAGAGCGGCATGACGTTGAGGCAGCGGTCCGCGGGCGCGAGCGCGAGCGTGGCGCCGATGTGCCGTGCCGACGCGCACAGATTGGCGTGCGAGAGCTGCACCACCTTGGGCCGCGCCGTGGTGCCCGACGTGTGCAGCACGAGCGCGACGTCCGCCTCCTGGGCGAGCACCGCGGGCGCGGTCGTCGCCGGCTGCTCGCCATCCGCCCGGCGCAACGCGAAGCTGCCTGCCGCGCTCTCGTGCGGCTCCACGTACAGCACCTCCACGCCCAGCTCGCGCGCCACCTGCTCGGCAGGCGAGTGCAGCGAGGGGTCCACCACCAGCGCTCGCGCGCGCAGGTCTTCCAGATAGAAGCGGAACTCGCGCTCGCCGTAGGCCGGGTTCAGCGGCGCGCAGGCCGCGCAGGCGCTGGTGGCCAGAAAGGCGGTGGCGAGCGTCGGGGCATCGGCGAGCACCAGCGCCACGGTGTGGCCGCGGCCGATGCCGAGCGCGTGGTACTGCGCGGCGACCGCCTGGACGACACGCCAGAGGGCGGCCGAGTCCAGCGCTGGGCGCTCGGGTGCGAGCACGGTGTCGCGGTCGGGAGCGTGCGCGGCCCGGTGCCGGAGCATGTCCGGGATCGTACGGGCGTCACGCGTGGCGGTGAGGTCTGACATGCGAGGCCGCGCTGGCGGCGAGGGGGAACCGGCGCCGCGCGCGGCGATGACCGGGAGGCTCGAGGAGATGGGTGGGCGTGCCGGCGGGGTATCGTCACGGGCGACGCCTCAGGACAGGACGCCCGCGGGGGAACGTGGCGTCCACGTGCCGAGGACGACATGCGCGGCACCGCGGCAACAGCCCGGCGCGCCGCGCGGGTCAGGCGTCCGGCTCGGCGGGTCGGGAGAAGACCAGCGTGACGCGCTCCGCGTGCTGGGTGAGCTGGTGCAGGTCCCAGCCGCCGCGACTGCGCTCGTTCAGGAGGTCGGTGAGCGCATCCTCGTCGTCGTGCGTGCGCTGCGAGAGCCGGAGGATGACGGCCTGGTATTCTTTCATGCGCGCGAAGATACTAGCTTCCCGCCCATGCCCACCACCCCCGCGCCGGGCCCCGACGTGCCCACGCTCACCGTCGTGCGCCACCCGCTCGTGCGGCACAAGATCGCCCTGCTCCGCGACCGCGCCACGCCCACCAAGATCTTCAAGGAGCTGGTGGACGAGATCGCGATGCTCATGGCCTACGAGGCCACGAGCGACCTGCCGCTGGAGCCGTATGCGGTGGAGACGCCGCTCGAGCGCACCACGGGCGAGCGCGTGGGCGGCAAGAAGCTGGTGCTCGTGCCCATCCTGCGCGCCGGTCTGGGCATGGTGGAGGGCATCCTGCGCCTCGTGCCGTCGGCGCGCGTGGGGCACATCGGGCTGTACCGCGACCACGACACGCTGGAGCCGGTGGACTACTACTTCAAGGTGCCCGGCGACGCGGCGGAGCGCGACTTCCTGGTGCTGGACCCGATGCTCGCCACCGGCGGCAGCGCGGTGAGCGCGGTGACGTCGCTCAAGCGGGCCGGCGCGCGGCGCATCCGGTTCCTGTGCCTGGTGGCGGCGCCGGAGGGCGTGCGCCGGTTCGCCGCCGCGCATCCCGACGTGCCGGTGTACTGCGCGTCGCTGGACCGCGAGCTGAACGAGTCGGGGTACATCCTGCCCGGGTTGGGCGACGCCGGCGACCGGATGTTCGGGACGCGGTGAGCGGGTGGGGCGGTAGGGGCAGCCACGACGGCGACCGCGCGCGCCACGAATGAACGCCGGCACGGGTCGCGAAGCGATTCGCACCCGCGCCCGCAGCGTCCGTCCGCCGCACGGGCCCCTTCCCTACCCGAACCACTCCCGCGGGCAGTCCCGCTGCTGCGCGGCCGCGTCCAGGATCCAGCGCTGGGCCATGGCGTCGGTCACCTCGTCGGGCACGCGCGCCAGCCAGCGGCACGCCGCCTCGTGGTCTCCGATGCGACGCCACAGCTCACCCACCAGGTACGTGAGCACGGCGCGCTCCTCGCGCGGCACCCCATCCCACGACGCGAGCGCCTCCTCGAACGCCCAGGCCGCCTTGCGTCGGAAGAAGCGCTCCGCTTCCACGTCGCCCTCGTCCACGCAGCACCACGCGGCCCGCAGGTAGAGATCCGCCAGGTGGCGCGGCTCCAGCGCCTGCCATTCGGCCACCTTGGCCGCCGCCTCGTACTTCTCCGATCCCGTGAGCGCCGCCGAGGTCACCGGCGCGAGCTCGTTCCACACGTGCTCGCGCAGCATCGGGCTCACGTCGGCCTCGTCGCTGAAATCGCGCTCCGCGCCCGAGTACCCGCACCGGTTGCACGTGTGCACGAGGTACGGCAGCGGCTGTGTGCCCGCGGCCCGCTCGTGGAAATCGGTGCGCTTTCCCCCGAACGAGTTGGTGGATACCACCGCCTGGGAACGGAACCGGTTGTCACACACGGGGCAATGCAGTTCGATCTGATGCAGAGTCGTCATAGACAGTGACCCATCGGTCCCTCCGGCTGGTAGACCGAGAAGGGAAAAAGCATGCCACGCCACGGCCGCGCGCACTACTACTCCGTTCCACGCCTCGCCGAGGCCTCCGCGCACGCCGTTCGCGCCACCTTGTTCGCCCTGCGGGGGGGTACTATCATTCCGCCCGTGCGCTACCCCTCCCGCGCCGCCCGCTCGCTCTCCGGCCGCCGATGCTGATCGATCCGTGCTGATCAACCTGATCCCAGACTTTCTGGCCGTGCTCGACAGCGCGGACCGGGTGGCAGCCTACGAGCGCTACTTCGACGAGCACCGCGCGCTGCTCACGGCCTACTGGGACAACTACGTGCTGGACCCCAGCGGTCCGCACTTCCAGGACGTGGTGCGCGCCACGGTGCACGCGGACCGCGCCGACCTGCACGCCATGCTGGCCCGCACCGACGTGGTGACGCTCGCGCGGCAGACGGCCGCGCGCTGCGCCGAGTTGCTGGAGAGCGACGTGGACGTGGACGTCGTGCTGATGGTGGGCGTGGGCGCGGCCAACGCCGGTGAGCTCGTGGTGAACGGCAGGGGCGTGGCGTTCGTCTGCCTGGAGCACTTCACCAGCGTGCAGAACGCGGACACCCAGGGCCTCGGTCTGGACCCGGAGCTCATCCCGCTCTGGCTCGCCCACGAGATCGCCCACGCCGTGCGCTACACCTCACCCACCAGCCGCAGCGAGTTGCGCGAGCTGGTGACCGAGGCCGGCGGCGACTACTCGTACTGGGAGACCGGCCGCCACGCCCCGCTGCGCGAGCTGCTGGTGAACGAGGGGCTCGCCGTGCATACGGCCATGGCGGTGAGCCCCGGCCATGCGGCGTGGGAGTACTTCGGCTACGGGCGGCGGCAGTACGCGCGCATGCGCGAGCTGGAGCCCGTGCTGGCCCGCGCCATGGCGCCGGAGCTGGACCACGCCGGGCTGGGGCTGCGGCTGCGCTACCTGTCGGGCGGCATGAGCGACGAGGCCCGCGCGGTGGACCGCTACATCCTGCCGGAGCGCGGCGGCTACTACCTGGGCGCTCGCCTGGTCGAGCCCGCCATCGAGGCGCGCGGCCTGCCCTGGGCGGTGCGCGCCAGCGCCTACGAGCTGAGCACCGTGGGACACACGGCGGTCGCCACGGCCTGAGGAGGGCCGCGCGGCCGCCTCCTCGGCGGCTCGCCTCGTGGCACCGAAGCCCGCTTCGCCGGAGCGGCCGTCACCAAACGCTGACGTGGACGTTACGGCACGGTAGCGTGCCCATGCGCTGCGCGTGACACGGCCGCCCCAGCTTGTGGCGTATGGTGGCGCCAATCCTCCAGCGGCTGGACGCGCACGATCGCGCCCTGTATCTCAGGCTCGTGGTCGAGCCGGCGGAGAGTCGGGTCCTGCGGCTCTGGATCGCCGCGACCCACCTGGGCGGGGCCTGCGCGACGGTGCTCGCCATCCTCGTGCCCCTGCTCGTCGGGGCCGCGACCGGCACCGGGCCGCTGATCTCCGCGGCACTCGGCTGCGCTGCCGCCACGGTCGTCTCCCATCTGTTCGTACAGGTGGTCAAACGCAGCGTCGGCCGGCCGCGGCCGTCGCGCGCCTGCCTCCACGGCGCCGACGGCGTGCGGGTGGCGCTGGTGGAGGAGCCGGACCGGTTCTCGTTCCCGTCGGGCCACGCGTGCGCGGCCATGACGGTCGCCGCGTCGTACGCCGTGCTCGCGCCGTCGCTGGCCATCCCCCTGCTCGTGCTGGCCAGCCTGGTGGGCCTGTCCCGCGTGCGGCTCGGGGTGCACTACCTGGGCGACGTGCTCGCCGGACAGCTCATCGCCATCGCCACCGCCGCCATCGTTCACGCATGGCCGGGCATCTGACGCGCGTCATGGCCACCACGGCCAACCGCGCGGCGCGATGACGACGGCCCTCCACCTCGCGGGCACCGGCGCGCCGGGCGCGCTCGACATCGCGCGGACTCCGCTCCCGCCGGCCCTCCGTCCGCGCGCCGACCTCTCGGTGCTCGACATCACCGAGTTCTTCGGCGGCACCAGCGGCGGCGTGCGCACCTACCTGGAGCAGAAGGCGGCCTTCGTCCGCGAGAGGCCGACGCTCAGCCAGGTGCTCGTCGTGCCCGGCGCCCGGGACGTCATCGCCGAGGGCGAGGGGGTCCGCTGGTACCATCTGCGGGGCCCGCGCGTGCCGATGCGCCCGCCCTACCGCTTCATGCTCGCCACCCGGCAGAGCCGGCGCATCGTGGAGCACGAGCGTCCGGACATCGTCGAGGTGGGCAGCCCGGGGCTGGTGCCGTGGGTCGTGCAGTTCGCCACCCGCCAGACGGCGACGCCGCTGGTGTACTTCTATCACAGCCACTACCCCGCCCAGCTTACCGGCCGCGCCAGCCCGACGAGCCGCTGGCATCCTCGCGCCCTCGCCGGGCGCCTGGCCTGGCGCTACGCGCGCCAGCTCGACCGTCTCTTCGAGCGCACGATCGTCGCCTCGGAGTTCGGCGCGCGCGCGCTGCACGCCGCCGGCGTGGACCGCACGGCGCGCGTGCCGCTGGGCGTGGACGTGGACCGCTTCACCCCGGCGCGGCGCGCGGCCTCGGCGCTCACCCGCGCGCTCGTGGGGCTGCCGACGGAGCCGCTGGCGATGTACGTGGGCCGCTTCGCGCCGGAGAAGGAGCTGGACGTGCTCGTGCGCGCCTGGCCGCGCGTGCGCCGGCGCACCGGCGCGCGGCTCGTGCTCGTGGGCGATGGTCCCGAGGAGGCGCGCCTGCGTGCGCTGCCGGGCGGCGACGAGGTGCTCTGGCTGCCGTTCGAGCACGACCGCGATCGTCTGGCCAACCTCCTCGCGGCCGCGGACCTGTTCGTCGCCCCGGGCTCCATCGAGACGTTCGGCCTCGCCGCGCTCGAGGCGATGGCATGCGGCATTCCGGTGCTCGCCAGCTCGGAGGGTGGTGTCGCGGAGCTGGTGACGCGCTCCGGGGGCGGCGCGCTGTTCCCGGCCGGGAGCAGCGACGGCCTGGCCGAGGAAGCCGTCGCGATGCTCGGCCGCGACGGCAACCGGCTGCATGAGCACGGAATGCGCGCGCGGGCGTACGTGGAGCGCGAGCACCGGTGGGCGTCGGTCTTCGACCGGCTCTTCGCGGTCTATCGTGACGTCCTGCGGCACTGAGCCAGTAGCGGGGAGCGCACGATGACGCGGGTGCTGGTCTCCATCCACGACGTGGCCCCGGCGCTGGCCCCGGCGGTGGTGCGGCTCTGGGACATGTGCGCCGAGCACGGCGTGCGCCCGGCGCTGCTCGTGGTGCCGGACTGGCACGGCAGCTGGCCGTTGGAGCGCGACGAGCCCTTCCTCGCCTGGCTCCACGCTCGCGCGGCGGACGGCGCGGAGGTGCTCCTGCACGGGCTGCGGCACGACGAGCACGGGCTGCCGCGGCGGTGGAGGGATTCCGTCCGCGCCCTGGGGCGCACGGCCCGCGAGGGGGAGTTCCTCACGCTCGACCGCGCCGCCGCCGGCGCACGCATCCGCGAAGGGCTCGCCCGCCTCCGCGCTCTCGAGCTCCGCCCGGTGGGCTTCGTGCCTCCGGCGTGGCTCGCCCGATCGGCCTGCTGGCGTGCCGTGGCCGACGCCGGGCTACCGCTGGCCGAGGACGACGCGGCCGTCTACCTCGTGCGACCGCATCGCGCACCCACGCGGCTGCCGGCGCCGGTGGTCCGCTGGAGCGCGCGCGGCAGTGCGCGCGCCTGGGCGTCGGCCGGGGTGGCGGAGTGGCGATGGCGGGCGCAGCGCGCCGTCCCGCTCGTGCGCGTCGCCCTGCACCCCTCGGATCTCTCCCACCCGGCCACGGCCCGCTCGGCGGCGCGCGCCATCGCGCGCTGGGCGTCGGCCGGGCAGGTAGTCTCGTACGAATCCATCCGGAGCCTGCATGCCGACCCCTGACGATCGGTTCCGCCGCCAGCGCCCGACCGGCACCTCCTCCGCGTCCGATCTCCGCCTCGCCCTGTTCACGGATACGTTCGCTCCGCAGGTGAACGGCGTGGCGCGCACACTCCTGCGTCTCACCGAGACGGTGCGCTCCGCCGGCGGCCAGGTGCTGGTGGTGACGACCAGCGATCCGCGCGCGGCGCGGGATGGGCGCATCGAGCGAGGCACGGAGCGATGGGCGAGCGCCCCGTTCTGGAAGTACGACGAGCTGCGCCTGGCCGCGCCATCGGGTGCCCGCGCTCGGCGTGCGCTGCGCGACTTCCGGCCGACGCTGGTGCACGCGGCCACTCCCTTCGGCGTGGGGATGGCGGGGCGCGCCACGGCCCGCTCACTGGGCATCCCGCTCGTCACGTCGTATCACACGAGCTTCACGGCCTACTGCGCGCACTACGGCCTGGGCGCGCTCGCCGGGGCGGGGTGGCACTTCCTGCGCTGGTTCCACAACGGCGGCCAGCGGACGTTCTGCCCCACCCGCGCGGTGCAGCGCGAGCTCGAGGCGCAGGGCTTCGCGGGCCTCTCCGTGTGGGGGCGCGGCGTGGACATGGAGCGATTCTCGCCGCGGTACCGCGACGACGCGCTCCGGGCGCGCCTGGGCGCGGGGCGTGGCGACGTGGTGGTGGCGTACGTCGGCCGGCTGGCCGCCGAGAAGGGGTTGGTGCTCGCGATGGCGGCGGTGCGGCGGGCGCAGGAGCTGCTCGGCGGATGCACCGCGATGCCGCGTCTGGTGTTCGCGCTCGCCGGCGACGGGCCCATGGAGGCCGAGTGCCGACGCACGGCCCCGCCGGGCACCGCGTTCGCCGGCCGGCTGGAGGGCAACGCCCTCGGCGCGTTCTTCGCCTCGGCCGACGTCTTTCTCTTTCCGTCGCGCACCGACACGTTCGGCAACGTGCTGCTCGAGGCCATGGCGTCGCGGCTCGCCATCGTGGCGGCCGACGCACCGCCCACGCGCGAGCTGCTCGGCGTGGACGGCGTGTTGGGCGGCGATGACGGCGATGCATCAGACCATGCACGCGGCATCATCACGCCACCAGACGCCGATTCGCTGGGCCAGGCCCTGGCGGAGCTGGTGTCGGATCCGGGGCGGCGCGAGCAGTTCGCGGCACGGGCGTATGCGCACGCCGCCGGGCGCTCCTGGACGGTGGTGTTCGACCGGCTGCTGGCCGACTACCGCGACGTGATGCGCGCCGCCGCGTGACGCTCGGCGGGCCGGGAGCGGTCAGACAGCAGCCAGTGAGCCGCCAGAGAGCCGCCAGTTAGCGGCCAATCAGCGTCCAGTGAGCGGCTCAGAGCGCCGGCGCTACTTCCCCACGCAGAACTCCCCGAACACCCGCCCCAGCACGTCCTCCACGTCCACCGCGCCGATGAGCTCCTCCAGCGCATGGGCGGCGGCCCGCACGTGCACGGCGGCCACGGGCGCGGGCAGCACCCCGTCCGCCCAGGCCGAGTGAAACGCCTGGAGCTCGTCGCGCGCCACGGCGACGGCCTGCTGCTGGCGGGCGCGGGTGACCAGTGGCGCATCCGGCGTGGGCGCTCCGAGCCGCTCGGCCAGCACGGCGAGGACGGCGTCCAGTAGCGCGCGGAGGCCGGCGCCGGTGTGGGCGCTCACGGCCAGGGGCGCGGTCGCGGGCGTGGCGGGCGGGCGTGGCGGTGCGGCGATCCCGCCGGCGGAGGGATGGTGGTGGAGATCGCCGCCGCCGGCGCCATCGTGCTGTTCGGGGGGGGCCCCCCGTGCGCCGACCCCCGCGTCACCTCCGGCCCCGACCCCCGTTCCGACCTCCACCCCGCCCCCCACTCCTCCCTTCTCCCCATCCGCCTTCGTCCGCACCCCCATCACCAACCCCTCCGTCAGCCCCTCCACCCGCCGCACCGTCTCCGCCACCTCCCCCGCCGTCGCCCCGCACGCCAGCACCACCGCCGCCTCGCGCAGGTACCGCTCGCTCACCTCGATCCCCAGCCGCTCCACCACGTCCGCCGTCTCCCGCAGCCCGGCCGTATCCACCAGCCGCAGCGGCCAGGGTCGGGTGTCCAGCACCGCCTCGATGGCGTCGCGCGTGGTGCCGGGCACGTCGGTGACGATGGCCCGCTGCTGACCCAGCAGCGCGTTGAACAGCGACGACTTGCCCGCGTTGGGCGGCCCCGCGATCACCACCACCGCGCCGTCCCGCAGCAGCGCCGCCGCCGGCGCCGTGGCCAGCAGCGCGTCCAGGGCGCCGAGCGTCGCCGTGCACGCCGTCGTCACCCGCTCGCGCGGCACCGGGCCGTCGTCCTCCTCCGGGAAGTCGATGTCGTACGCCAGCAGCGCCTCGATCCCCAGCAGATGGTCGCGCAGCTCGGCCACCCGGCGCGAGAGCAGCCCGTCCAGCTGTCCGAGCGCCGCGTGCTGCATGGCCGTGGACCGCGCGTCGATCAGGTCGCCGATCGCCTCCGCCTGCACCAGGTCCAGCCGGCCGTTGAGCACCGCGCGGCGCGTGAACTCCCCGGGCAGCGCCACCCGGGCGCCGGCGGAGACGAGGGCGGCGAGCACCGACGTGGGCACCATGCGGCCGCCGTGCGTCGCCAGCTCCACCGCGTCCTCGCCGGTGAACGACCGCGGACCCTCGTAGACGGTGACCACCGCCTGGTCCAGCCGCGCCCCGTCCGCCGGGTCGCGCACCGTGCACAGCGTGGCGCGGCGCGTGGCGGCCGGCCATGGCTGCACCACCCGCCCCACGATGGCGTGCGCGTCCGGACCGCTCACCCGCACCACGGACAGCGCGCCGCGCCCCGGCGCGGTGGCGATCGCGGCGATCGTGTCGTCGCCCCCCGGCCCCAGCGTGCTCACGAGTGCGGCGGCGTGGGGATGGGCACGAGGTCCGGCATCGCGGTGAACGCGCCGGGTGGCTCGTACGGCGGCTCGCCCCCACTCGGCACCTCGAACGAGCCGCCCGGCTCCAGGATGCGCACGTCGGCCCCGCGGTGATGCGCCTCGATCATCGCGCGCAGGCGCACGATGGCGTCGTAGGCCGTGGACGTCACGTGGTTGAACGTGCCCCAGTGATACGGCACCAGGTAGCGGGCGCCGAGCCGCTGGAACAGCTCCAGCGCGTCGGCGCTGGTGAGGTGGCCGCGGCGGAAGCCGGGCTTCCACCACGGCGCGTGCCCGATGGGGAGCAGTGCCACGTCCAGCCGCCGGTCGTAGGCGTGCAGCGCGTGCTCCACCAGGTGCGTGGTCTCGGGCATGAGCGCGGTGTCGCCGGCGAAGAACGCGGTGCGATCCGGCGTGGCCATGAGGTACATGTTGGCCTGCCCCCGCCACCGGTCCACGCCGTAGCGGGCGCCCATGTGCGTGGCCTGCGCGGCACGCACCGTCACCGCGCCCACCGTCACCTGCTCGCCCGGCGCCACCGGCACCGCCTGGGTATGGCCCAGCCGCGTGAGCCAGCGCGCCAGAATTGGGGGCGCGAACAGCGGGATGTCGTGCGGCAGGAGCGCGAGGGAGCGGAACGACAGGTGGTCGGCGTGGGCGTGCGTCACCAGGATCGCGTCCAGCTTGGGCAGCTGGTCCAGCGGCACCCCTGGCGCGCTCACCCGGCGCAGCAGCCATCCCAACCGCTCGTCGAAGTTGGGGTCGGTGAGGATGTGCGTGCCCTCGAGCTCGAGGAGCAGCGTGGCGTGACCGATGTAGGTGATGCGCATGGAGTGGTGCCTCACGCGAGTGCGTCTCGGGGCTCCGCGACCGGGCGGAGCCGCCGTGGCCCGGGGCGAGACGCAACGACGCCGCTCGCACTGGGCGAACGGCGTCGTTCCATCACGGTCAGGGGCGCGCCGTCCTCACGCCCGTCGACGCGACGAGCGTGCCGGCGGCTCCTCCGGACGCACGGGAGCGGCGGCGGCCTTCGCATTTCGCCGCGCGGCCTGGCGCTCCCGCTCCCTGGCGATCAGCCACTGCTGCGGCAGCGCCGCCAGGTTCTGCACCGTGTAGTACAGATTGAGCCCGGACGGCATGTTGATGAGCACCACCGTCATCACGGCCGGCATCACGTAGGCCATCATCTTGGCCTGCGGGTTGGGCGGCATGCCGCGCATCCCGATCCACGACACGAGGAACGTGGTGAGGCCCATGAGGAGCGGCAGCACGTAGAGCGGGTCCTTGAGCGAGATGTCGGCCAGCCAGAGGAACGGCACCCCGCGGAACTCGATCGTGTTCTGGAAGACGAAGAACAGGGCGAACAGCACCGGCATGGGCAGGAGCATCGGCAGGCACCCGGAGAGCGTGCTCCAGGGGCTCGCGTCGTTCTCCTTGTAGACGCGCATGATCTCGGTGCGCTGCTTCTCCGGGTCGTCCTTGTAGCGCTTCTGCACCTCCTGCAGCTTGGGCTGCAGCTCCTGCATCTTCAGGCTCGACTTCATGGCCCCCTGGTTCAGGGGCCACATCATCAGCCGGATGGCCACGCCGAAGATCACCAGCACCCAGCCGTAGTTGAGCGACGTGGTCTGCTTCATCCAGAGCAGGATGCGCATGACGATGGTCGCGAACGGCTGCACGAGCGGCTGCATGAACCCGCCGTAGGGGTTCACGGTGTCGAAGTCGCGGCCCAGCGCCCGCAGCCGCTTCCACTCCTGCGGCCCGGCGTACATCTCGAAGGAGAAGCCGTTGGGGCCGATGGGCGCCACCACCGTGCCGTGGGCCTGCGACGCCACCTTGCCGCTGCGCGGCGCGGCGGCCACGTGCATCTCGCTGAACGGCCCGCTCACCGAATCGGTGAGCAATCCCACCACGAAGTACTTGCTCTTGGCCGCCGTCCAGGTGATGGGACCCGGCACCAGCCGCGACGGATCGCCCGGCTCCAGCTTGCGGAACGGGATACTCTCGGCGCCCTCGCGCGTGGGCTTGAACGCGTAGGCCAGATGGCCCTGGTCGTCCAGCGAGTCCGCCTCGTTGGAGCGCAGGCTGCGCGGCAGGCTGACGAGCAGGAACGAGTTCTGGGGAACGCCGGCCACCGAGCCGCGCACGCGCACGAGGTAGCTGTCCGGCGCGAACGTGTACGTCAGCGCCACCTGCGCGCCCTCGGCCACTGCGCGGTAGGTGAGCACCGGCGCGCCGTTGGCCGCCGTGCCGCGCTCCAGCTGGAAGGGCACGTCGTGGAGCGCGATGGTGTCGCCCGGCACGGCGATGGCGTACGAGAGCATGGACTGCCCCTCGCGCACCAGCTGCACCGTGTCCGCGCGATCCGGCAGGGTGCGGTAGCCCGGCAGCTGCGCCTGCACCGGCTCCGCGCCGATGTTGCTGAACGCGTAGTGCACGTGCGGCGTGACCACCACCGTGGTCTCCGGCCGCACGGCCGGCGCGATGGGCGCGCTGGGCGCGCCGACGGTGGGCGTGCCCGTCACCGACGGCGCGCCGCCGGCCTGGGCCGCGCCACCCGGGGCGGCGTTCGTGGGTGCCGTCCCGGTCACGCGCGTGGAGTCGGCCGCCGGGGGCGTCGTCGGCTCGGGCGACGGGAAGAGCATCGGCGTGGCCACCACGACGAACGCGGTGAGGACGAGCGCGATGAAGAATTTCTTGTCCATCTACCTATTCGACGGGACGTGACGAGGGAACGGGAAGCGTAGGACGGCGGGGACGCGCGCCGGCGCGTGCTCCCGGCCTCCCCGATTCCAGCCTTCCAATCTAAGGCACCGGATCGTAGCCGCCCGGCCGGAAGGGATGGCACCGCAGGATCCGCTTGACGGCGAGCCACCCGCCCCGCACCGCGCCATGGCGCTCCAGCGCCTCGATGGCGTACTGCGAGCAGGACGGCGTGTAGCGGCAGGCGGCGGGCAGGAGCGGGGAGAGCAGCACCTGGTATCCGCGCACCCCGAACACCAGCAGGGTGCGGGGCACGAGGGCGATCAGACGGCGCGGTGAGCCGCGCCGAGCGGCGGCCGGCGGGGACGTCATGCCGCCGGGTGCTGGCGGGCGATCTGCCGCACGGCGCGCTCCATCTCCGCGGCCAACGCCTCGAAGGACAGCGCGTAGGCCGGCGGGAACGGGCGCACGACGACGTCCACTGGCGGCAGAGCCGGCAGCAGGCGCAGTCGGATCAGCTCGCGCAGCCGTCGCTTGAGGCGATTTCGCTCCACTGCGGTATGCTTGAACCTGGGGACCACCACGCCGACCCGGGGATGTGCCAGAGGGGAAGCGAGCACGCGGACCTCGAGGTTCCCGGTCCGGATTCGCTTCCCCTCCCGACGCACGGCATGCAGGTCGGCTTCCCGCGTCAGCCGTTGGCTGCGCGGGAACGCCCGTGACTCAGGCGCCGGCGTACTTCGACGGCAGCTGAACGGTGAGCTGCTGACGGCCCTTCTTGCGGCGGCGGGAGAGAACGGCACGTCCCCACCGGGTGGCCATGCGCTCGCGGAAGCCGTGCGTGCGCAGGCGACGCTTGTTACGGGGACGATATGTGGGCTTACCCATGCGGTGCTCCGAAAATGCTTGACGAGGTGTTGCGCTGCTGCTCCCACTACGGAACAGACCCGTGAATTTAGGCCGGCTCATGGGGAGGGTCAAGCGCTGGGGGGTCGATTGACTTTTCCACACGATTCACCTTACCTTCGCCCCCCGCTTCACCCCCCCGCGTGATGACCCTGTCGGCAATTGAAGTCTGGTCCCGTCTGCTCGATCGGGCTCGGCAAGAGATCCCGGAGCAGACCTTCCGGACGTGGCTGGAGCCGACGGAGCCGCTCGCGCTCGAAGGCGACGCCATCGTCGTCGGCGCGCCCGATCAGTTCGCCGCCGACTGGAACGACTCCAAGCACTCCGCCCTCCTCGCCGGCTACGCGCCGGTGGCGCTCGGGCATCCGCTGCGCGTGGTGTTCCGCGTCCACGAGGACGCGAAGAGCCGCCCGCAGATGGACCTCTTCGTGGCGCCGCCCCCGGAGCCGCCCCCGGTCGCCAAGCGCCCGTACGGGGCCATCAACGCGCCACTGAGCGACCGCTACACCTTCGACCACTTCGTCATCGGGAAGTCCAACGAGCTCGCCGCCGCGGCCGCCGCGGCCGCCGCTCAGGCGCCCGGCAAGGTGTACAACCCGCTCTTCCTCTACGGCGACACGGGGCTGGGCAAGACGCACCTGATGCAGGCGGTGGCGCACGAGATCTACCAGCGCAACCCGAACACCCGCATCCTGTACGTGGGCACCGAGCAGTTCACCAACGAGCTCGTGAGCGCCATCCAGGGACGCACCCAGCAGGAGTTCAAGCGCCGCTACCGCGAGACCGACCTCCTGCTGGTGGACGACGTCCACTTCCTCAAGGGCAAGGAAGCCACCCAGGAGGAGTTCTTCCATACCTTCAACGCGCTCTACGAGGCCGGTCGCCAGATCATCCTCACGAGCGACCGGCCGCCCGCCGAGATCCCGGGGCTCGAGGCGCGTCTGGTGAGCCGCTTCCACTGGGGCATGGTGGCCGACATCGAGCTGCCGGACTTCGAGCACCGCATGGCCATCCTGCGCCACAAGGCGCAGCTGGACCACCTGGAGCACACCATTCCCGACCCGGTGGTGCGCTTCCTCGCGGAGCACATCCGCTCCAGCGTGCGGGAGCTCGAGGGATGCATCATCAAGCTCCTGGCCTACGCCTCGCTCAAGCACCGCGAGATCACCGTGGACCTGGCCCGCGAGGCGCTGCGCGACAAGCTTCGCGCGGCGGACGGCACGGGCGAGGCGGTGGAGACGGGGCTCTCGCCGGCGACCATCCAGCAGGTGGTGGCCCGCGAGTGGGGCGTCACCCCCGATGGGCTCAAGTCCAAGACCCGCACCAAGACGCTCACCGTACCCCGCCAGGTGGCCATGTACTTCTGTCGGGACCTGCTCGGCCTGCAGCTGGTGGAGATCGGGGGCGCCTTCGGGGGCCGCGACCACTCCACGGTCATCCACAGCCTGGAGCGGGTGGCCGACACGGTGCGCGAGGATGCCGCCTTCGCCGCCCGTGTGGACAAGCTCCGCGCGATGTTGGAATCCCTCCGGATGTGAGCCGTTCCTCCACGCTCGTCCACACCGGACGGGGGTTTTCAACGCGGCACGAGCGCTCCGGATGTGGAGTGCTCCGGAGAACTCCGGATCTCCACGTCGAGGTCACATCAGTTGGGGATGCGGAAGTGTCCCGGGCCGCGTAAGTTGGAGCGTTTCTCCACGGATCCACACGCTCTACTGCTACTACTGCTCTTTAGTATTTAAATAGAACAACAACAGCAGCACTCACCGAGTGTGCACACAGAGGGTCTGGGATGCGCTTTACGATCTCGCGTGAAAAGTTGCAGGAGGGTCTGGCCGCGGTCGCGGCGAGCATCCCGGCCAAGACCACCTTGCCGGTGCTCGCCAACATCCTCGTGGAGACCACCGAGCACGGCATCCGGCTCTCCGGCACCGATCTCGACATCGCGGTGAGCACCGAGGTGGTGGCCGACGTCGAGACGCCGGGCGCCATCACCATCCCGGCGCGCAAGCTGAGCGAGATCGCGCGCGAGCTCCCACCGTCGCCGGTGAAGATCGCCGCCACCGGCGAGCAGCGCGTGACGCTCGAATGCGGACGCTCGCGCTTCAAGCTCCTCGGCCTGCCGCGCGACGAGTTCCCGAGCTTTCCCACGGTGCGCTTCAACGAGAGCTGGCGCGTGCGCTCCGGCGATCTGCAGAAGCTCATCGCGCACACCAGCTTCGCCGTGAGCACCGAGGAGAGCCGCCCCATCCTGAACGGCGTGCTCTGGGAGCTGCGCCCCGAGTTCATGCGCATGGTGGCCACCAACGGCCACCGCCTGGCCAAGATGGAGCTGCCCATCGCCTCGGCGGGCGCGCCGGCGAGCGACCTGATCGTGCCGCCCAAGGCGCTCGAGCAGATCCGCCGGCTGTTTCCCGCCGAGGAGGAGTTGGAGATCGCGCGCGGGGACAACCACCTCGGGTTCCGGTCGCCCATGACGTCGGTGTTCACGCGCCTGATCGAAGGGCCGTATCCCAACTACGAGCAGGTCATCCCCAAGGACAACGACCGCATCGGCATCGTGGACAAGGTGGGGCTGATCGCCGCGCTCAAGCGCATGAGCGTGATCGCGAGCGACCAGACGCACCGCATCCGCCTCTCGCTCAACAGCGGGATGCTCAAGTTCTCGGTGCAGACGCCGGACCTGGGCGAGGCGCAGGACGAGATGCCCGTGCGCTACGACGGCGACCCGCTGGAGATCGGCTTCAACGCCACCTACCTGCTCGAGATCCTGCGCTTCATCCCCACCGACGACGTGCGGATGACGTTCAAGGCGCCGGAGCGCGCGGCCACGCTGGAGCCCGAGGGGTGGAGCGATCCGGCGACGTTCATGAGCCTCGTGATGCCGCTGCGGCTGGTGGACTGAGGGGCGGCGGTAGCGCGCGTCCGGCTTCGTCTGCACGTTCCAGCCAGCCATCGCCGCTCCACCACTCCCGGAAGCGATCGGACGACGGCATTACCCGGGAGGAAGTCATGCGCGCATTCCCGTTTCTCGCCGGCTTCATCGGCATCCTGTGCCTGGCGCCCACCGCGTCCGCGCAGCGCATGGCGGAGGTGCGCAGGGTCGTGTGGCTCGACAGCGTGGCCGTGGCGCCGCCGTTCAGCCAGCAGGTGGCGCAGGTAGTGCAGCCCTCGCGAAAGCGCTACGTCTGGGGCGGAGCCGCCATCGGCGCCGGGGTCACCGCGCTCGTCGTCGCGCTGTCCATCCGGAATGACGGCGAGGGGTGTCTCGGCTGTCACCCCCTCATGTTCGTGCCGGCGGCCGCCGTAGTGGTCGCCGGCGGAGGGCTCGTGGGAGCGCTGGGCGGCTTCGTCGTCCACGGCTGGGTGGCGGAGCAGCGCGACCAACGCGTCGCGCTGGGACTCGCCATCGGCCGATGACGCGCCACGCGCGTGCCGCCGCCGCGTGCACCGCCATCATCCTTCCACACCGTCTCGTGTGAGGACCTCATGACCACCCTCGCGATCCCGCTCAAGGAGTTCGACCAGGAGATGGCCACCACCCGGCGGCTGCTGGAGCGCGTACCGGCGGAGCGGGGCGAATGGAAGCCGCACGAGAAGTCGTTCGCGCTCGGCCACCTCGCGCAGCTCGTCGCGTGGATCCCGGGCTGGATCGCCACCACGCTCCGCGAGCCGCACATCGACCTCGCGCAGGCCGGCGGCTACAGCTTCGACTCCACGGACGTGCTGCTGCAGAATTTCGACCGGAACGTGAAGGCCGCCCGTGAGGCGCTGACGTCCGTGGTGGGCGCCGCCCTGGATGCGCCGTGGTCGCTCCGGCACGGGGATCACGTGCTGTTCACGCAGCCGCGAGGCGAGGCGGCGCGCGGGCACCTGAACCACCTCATCCACCACCGCGGCCAGCTCACGGTGTACGTGCGGCTCATCGACGTGCCGGTGCCGTCCATCTACGGGCCCACGGCGGACGAGAAGTGGTGACGGGGTGAGTACCATGTCGCACCGCCGTTCCCTGCCCCTGCTCGCCGCCCTCGCCACGCTCGCGTGCGGCCAGCCGACGCCGCGGAGTGGCACGACAGCGGGCGGCAGCGCCTTCGCCGCGGTGCAGGACCGCGGCGCCGCCGTGATGGGCGTGGATCAGTACACCTCGGCCCACGTCTTCGAGGATCGCCCGGACGGCGGCCGCATCGTGCTGGAGCGCGAAGATGCGGCCGACAGCGCGGGCATCGCGACGATCCGCGCGCACATGCGGGAGATCGCCTCCGCCTTCGCGCGCGGCGACTTCACCGCGCCGGGGCTGGTGCACGCGCAGGACGTGCCCGGCACCAGCGTCATGGCGGTGCGCCGCGACGCGCTCACCTACACGGCGCAGGACCGGCCGCGCGGCGCCGAAGTGCGCATCATCTCGACCGACGCGGCGGTGGTCGCGGCGGTGCATGCGTTCCTGGCGTTCCAGCGGTCCGATCACCGCGCGGCGGGGCACGAGGCGCACGGCGAGCACGCGCCACCGCGGTGAGGCGGGCGGCATGATCCGGCGTCTCGCCACGATCGGCGGCGTCGCGCTCCTGGTGCTGGTGCTCGGCGTGGCCGGGCTGCGCGAGCTCGCGCGCTCCCGCACCACCCAGCTGTTCGGCCGCATCGTCGCGCGCGTGGCCACGCCGGACTCCGTGGTGGCGCTCACGTTCGACGACGGGCCGGTGCTCGCGCTCGCCGACAGCATCGTGGCCATCCTGCGCGACCGTGGCGGCGCGCGGGCCACGTTCTTCGTCACCGGCGCCGAGGTGGCGGCCGCGCCAGCGGCGGCTCGCGCGCTCGTGGCGGCGGGGCACGAGCTGGGCAACCACACGTACTCGCACCGGCGGATGGTGCTCCAATCGCCGCGCACCATGCGGCACGAGATCGCGCGCACCGATACCCTCATCCGCGCCGCCGGCGAGCGAGGGCCCATCCACTTCCGTCCGCCGTACGGCTACAAGCTCGTGGGGCTGCCGTACCTGCTGTGGCGCGCGGACCGCACGACGGTGACGTGGGACGTGGAGCCCGATTCGTACGCCGAGGTCGCCGCCACGCCCCACGGCATCGTGGCGCACGTGCTGGCGCGCGTGCGCCCCGGCTCCATCATCCTGCTCCACCCGTGGTACCCGAGCCGGGCGACGTCGCTGGCCGCCGTGCCGGCGCTCATCGACAGCCTGCACGCGCGTGGCTATCGTGTGACCACGGTGAGCGAGCTGCTCGCTCACGATGCGACGCGGCGACCCCTCGTCTTCCCCAGCTCCGAGTGATCGCCATGACCACGCCCCACGACCAGTCTCGAAACCCGCTCCACGGCGTCACGCTGGAACGGATGCTCACCGAGCTGGTGGACCACTTCGGCTGGGAGACCATGGGGCGACGCATCCAGATCCGCTGCTTCACGAGCGACCCGAGCATCGGCTCCAGCCTCAAGTTCCTGCGCCGCACGCCGTGGGCTCGCGAGAAGGTGGAGAGCATGTACCTGTTCATGCTGCGCGAGCGGGCGCGCCAGGCGCGCGGCTGACGTCGATTCTCCACAGAGCTGTCCACACCTGTCCACTTCACACGTGTTCACGGGTACCGGCATGCAGACATCGGAGCGAGTGCACGGGACCATCGGGACCACCATCGGGCGCTTCTCCACCGCGTTCGTCGCGCTGCGCCACGAGCTCGTCGCCATCACGTCGCACGCGAGCGCGCTGGTGCCGTGCCGGCCATGACCGTGTTCGAGATGGCGGAGGCGGCCGGCGCTTCCCTCGGGCGGAACTGCCAGCTCCACGTGGATCTGACACCGCCGTTCGTGCCGTCGGCCTGACGTGACGCGCCGCCCGTGATCGAGCGCCTGGTTCGCGCCCTGCAGGCGCTGGCCGCGCCGCCGGACGTGCAGCGCGCGCGGTTCCCGGAATTCGGCGCGACGGCCGATGCCGTCGCGCTCGACTACGGGGACGCGCTGCTCCTCGCGCTCGACTGCCCACAGCTGCGCTTCGAGCCGGAGCAACGTGTGGTGCTCGAGCGGCTGGACGAGCGCCTGGACCGGCTGCGTGGCGCCGGGAGCGTTGCGCTCTGGACCGCGACCGCGCTCCGCGATTCGGCGGAGTGGACGACGGTGCGCGCGCTCGCCGCGGATGCACTGCGGACCATCGGCGCGCCGCGCGAGCTCCCGCCCGTCGACGCGGACTCTCGCCGCTCCGGATAGGCAGCGGACCAGCGTCTCCGGTTCCATGCGGCGCGGTGAGCGCCCAACGCGCCGTTGGGCCCGAGCGTAGCCGAAGGGAGTGGCGGCCCACGGTGTCATTCCGCCGGAGCGCGGCCGCGCGGGATGCCAGTCCAGGCTGTCATCCCGCAGGAGCCCTGCCGAAGGCAGGGCGAGTGTCGGGATCGCTCTCCCTCGCGGCCGTTCGACCCCGGTACGCCGTCAACGGCGGCAGGCCGGCACGGCGGACGCGCATCACGGTAATGAAGACGATCCCGACACTCGTGTGCGGCCCTGCGGGCCGCGCACTCCTGCGGGATGACAAGCAACGGGTTCGACCCCAGCACGAGGCAGTTCATGAAGCGCTCCCCTGTTCGCCCCCGCGCGCGCCTGCTCGCGCTCCTGCCACTGCTCGCCGCCGGCTGCCTGCGCGCCGCGCCGCTCGCCAGCCCGGCGGAGCCGTACGACGTGCTCATCACCGGCGGCACCGTGGTGGACGGCACCGGCGCGCCGGCGTTCCGCGCCGACGTGGCGGTGCGCGGCGACCGCATCGTACGCGTGTCCCGCGACGCGCTGCCGGCCGGGCGGGCCGCACGCGTGATCGACGCCACCGGGATGATCGTCGCGCCCGGCTTCATCGACCTGCACGCGCACCTGGATCCGCTGCCGCGGTTCCCCGACGCCGAGAGCCACGTGCGCCAGGGCGTCACCACCGCGCTCGGCGGCCCGGACGGCGGAAGCCCGTGGCCGCTCGGCGCCCACCTGGATTCCATGGCGGTGGCAGGTCTGGGGATGAACGTGGCCTTCCTCGTGGGCCACAACACCATCCGTCAGGCGGTGATGGGCATGGCCGACCGCGCTCCGTCCGCCGCCGAGCTGGACGAGATGCGCGGCATGGTGACGCGCGCGATGGCGGAGGGCGCGTTCGGGCTCTCCACCGGGCTGCGCTACCTGCCTGGCACGTTCGCCACCACCGGCGAGGTGGTGGCGCTCTCCCGCGCCGCCGCCGACTCGGGCGGGATCTACACGTCGCACCTGCGCGAGGAGGGGCTCGGTCTGTTCGAGGGTGTGGCCGAAGCCATCGAGATCGGGCGGCAGGCGCGGATCCCGGTGGTCCTCACGCACCACAAGGCCGTGGGACAGCAGATGTGGGGCGCCAGCACGCGCACGCTGGCCATGGTGGATTCGGCGCGCCACGCGGGGGTGGACGTGACCGTCGATCTGTATCCCTACACCGCCACGCACACGGGGATCTCGGTGCTCATCCCATCGTGGGCGCTGGCCGGGGGCGACACCGCGTTCGCGCGGCGCGTGCGCGACCCGGCGCTCCGCGACAGCGTGACGCGGGGCATCGTCTTCAATATCGTGAACGACCGTGGCGGCGGCGATCTGCGGCGCGTGCAGTTCTCGCGCGTGCGCTGGATGCCCGAGCTGGAGGGCCGGACGCTCCACGATTGGGCGGTGATGCGCGGGGAGCCCACGACGCTGGAGCACGGCGCCGAGCTCGTGATCGAGGCCCAGCTGCGCGGCGGCGCCAACGCCATCTATCACGTGCTGGACGAGGGCGACGTGGAGCGCATCATGCGCCACCCGCAGACGATGATCGCCTCCGACGGGCGGCTGTCACGCCCCGGCGATGGCCATCCGCATCCGCGCGCCTACGGCACCTTTCCGCGCGTGCTGGGGCGCTACGTGCGCGAGCGGCAGGTGCTCACGCTGGAGCAGGCGATCCACAAGATGACCGGCCAGCCGGCGCAGCGGATCCAGCTGCGCGAGCGCGGGCGCGTGGCGCCGGGCATGTTCGCCGACGTCGTGGTGCTCGACGCCACCACGGTGGCCGATCAGGCGACGTTCGCCGCGCCCCACCAGTACCCCGTGGGCGTACACGTCGTGGTGGTGAACGGGGTGGTGGCCGTGGCCGACGGGCGGCTCACCGACGCGCGCGCGGGGCGGGTGTTGCGGAGGAGATAGAACTCAGGAGAGAGAAGACAGGAGACAGACGAACGGCAGAAGGGCGGAAGGGGCGCGAAGCTCCTCCCGCCCTTCTGCCGTTCGTCTCCCGGCACCGGTGCGCTGCCCGCTGCCGCTCTTCCATCCGTACGTCTGGCTGCCGTCTGCCTATCTCACATCGCGTAACGCTGCAGATATTCCAGGTCGTCCGCGTCCGTCCGCACCAGGTACACGCTTCGTTGGCCGAAGCCAGCCAGCCGGGTGTCCCTGGGCAGCACGACGCGACCCACCTGCCGGCCGAAGCTGTCGAACACGTCGTAGCTTGGCACCTTGTCCTCGGCCGGTCGGGTGCGTAGCACCCAGAGCGCGCCGTCCGGCGCCACGACGGCGGCCCCGCTGGTGAACGGCGGCTTCACGTCGGGCAGCTCGCCCACGTCGGGCGGCGGCAGCTGGACGCTGCCCGCCGACTGGGCGCCGCTCCCGCCACCTCCCGGCGGCCCGCCGATCGTGCGCACCACCGCCATGCCGCCGCCACGCTGCCGCTGCTCCCTGAGCGCGTCGCGGTCCGCGCTCGTCACTTTCACCGGCGTGTAGGGATGCGCGGGGCCACGCACGCGCTGCCCGTTGGGCGCCACCCACTCCACGCGGTAGTCGGCCACCCGCACCAGCGCCACGCGGCCGTCGCTTCCCACCGCCCACTCGTCCTGCGGCGTGAACGGCGCGGCCATGGTGATGCGCACGTTCCGCTGCCCCCCGCCGCCGCTCGACTGCACCACGGCCGGCGGCATTCCCACGTACGTCACCGTGTCCACCGCCTTGCGGCCGCGGTCGTAGCGGACGATGGCGGCGGAGTCCGCGCGCCCGGCGTGGTCGGACGTGAAGTTGCGCTGCAGGAAGTAGAGCCGGCCCGCGCCGTCGGCCCCGCGCGGCAGGCCGATGGCGAGCGCGCCCGGCCGCGCCTCGCCCGCCAGCGAGAACGACCCGGCCATCTCGCCGGCCGGGTCGATCACCTGGTAGCGCGCGTTCACGCCGTCGAACAGGAGCGTGCTGTCGCCGGGAAGGGGCATCAGCATCATCGGCAGCCCGTACTCGCCGGGCCCGGATCCCTCGCGCCCCACCTGCGTCACCGCGCCGGTGGCGGGGTTCACCATGCGCACCGCCTTCTCGCGCCGGTCCACCACCAGCACGCGTCCGTCGCGCAGCTCCCGCACGCCGCCGATCGCGGAGAACGGCTCGGCCACCTCGGCCGCGGGGGTGGTGAGCGTGCGGGTCCACGGTCGTGAGGCATTGCCCTGCGCGAGCGCGGTGGGCGCGATCAGCGTGGCGAGCACGGGGACGAGCATGGGGCTGAGCAGCACGGCGGGCGGCATGGCGCGCACGGTCCTGATCGCGACGCGGAGCATCGGGCGGATATCCTCGGGGAGCGGGTGGCATGGCGGCGGGGCCGCGGCTCTCGTGCAATAGAGTGCACCGGGGCATCATACGGTTGCCGCCGCCTGCCCGTCAGGGCGCCGCGGCGTGGTTCCGCGTGGCCCCGCGCGCCTCCACCGCGTCGGGCGCCGCCGCTACATTGCGAGCAGCCGCTCCCGTCGATCGCACTGCCCTTCGATCGCACCGCCCGTCTCTCGCCGACGTCTCCACCGATGCACGCTTCCGTCTCCGGTCCCGATCTCCCGCCCGTCCCGTCCGGTCACCTGCCCGGTGAGCCATCGGCCGGAGTGCCCGTGGGGTCGTCCCCGGGGTTCGCCGACGCCGACGCGGGCACGCTGCCCGGCGAGCAGCTGGCGGGGGCTGCCCTGCTGGAGACCGAGCCCACGCTGTGGGCGGTGGTGCTGGCCGGCGGCATCGGCTCGCGGTTCTGGCCACTGAGCTCGCCGGAGCGCCCCAAGCAGCTGCTCGCGCTCGTGGGCGACCGGCCGCTCATCGCGGACACCGTGGCGCGCCTGCAGCCGCTCGTGCCGGTGGAGCGGGTGCTGGTGGTGACCAGCCGCGACATCGCCGAGCCACTGCGCGCCGCCATCCCCGAGGTGCCCGAGGCCAACATGCTGGTGGAGCCGCACCCCATGGGCACGGCGGCGGCGCTGGCGTGGGGCGCGCAGGAGGTGTCGCGGCGCGCGGGGCCGGACACGGTGTTCTGCACGCTGCACGCCGACCTCGCGGTGGGCCAGCCCGAGGAGTTCCGCCGCGTGGTGCGTGGTGCCGCCGTGATCGCCGCGGACGAGGACGCGCTGGTGGTGGTGGGCGCGCGCCCCACGCGCGCCGAGACCGGCTTCGGCTACCTGCAGCCCGGCCAGCGGCTGGACGCCACCCAGGGGCTGGAGCAGAACGGCGCGTGCCGCGTGGCGCGCTACGTGGAGAAGCCCACGGAGCAGCTCGCGCAGGCGCTGGTGGGCGACGGCGCGCTCTGGAACACCGGCACCTTCGTCTGGCGCGCCCGCACGGTGCTCGCCGAGCTGGCGGCGGTCACGCCCGAGATCGCGCCGGGGCTGGATGCGCTCGCGCTGGGCGACATGGAGGCGTTCGCCGCGCTCATCACCTCGGTGTCGCTGGACCGCGGGCTGCTGGAGCGCACCCGCCGCGCCGTGGTGCTGCCGGCGGACCTCATGTGGGACGACGTGGGCACCTGGGCGTCGCTCCGCCGCGCCCGCGAGCTGGACGACACCGGCAACGGCGCCGTGGGCCCCGCGCACTTCGTGGACTGCTCCGGCAACGTGGTGCACACCGAGGCCGGCACGGTGGTGATGTACGGCGTGGACTCCCTGGTGGTGGTGGTGCTGGACGGGCTCACCTTCGTCACCACGCTCGAGCGCGCGCAGGATCTGCGCGGCCTGCTGGACCGCCTGCCCGACGACGTGAGGAACCGCGCGCGGCGCCTGCCAGAGCGCGAGAGCTGACCGCGATCCGGCGCGCGGCCTCACTCCCCGCGGAACACCGGTGCCCGCTTCTCCTGGAACGCGGCCATGGCCTCGCGCACGTCCCGCGTGGCGAAGCACTGGCGGATGTGCTGCAGCTCGCTGCGGAGCTGCTGCTCCAGCGTGGCGTCCAGGCTGGCCAGCGCCAGCCGCTTGACGAACGCCTGCGCCACCGGCGGCCCGGCCGCCAGTGCCCGCGCATAGCCACTCACCCGCTCGCCGAACTCCGCCGCCGGGTACACGACACTCACCAGCCCCATACGCTCGGCCTCGTCGGGCCGCACGTCGCGCCCGGTGAGCAGTAGCTCGGTGGCCCGGCCGGCCCCCACGATGCGCGGCAGGAAGTACGACACGCCGCCATCCGGACTCAGCCCGCGACGCACGTAGCCGGTGGTGAGCACGGCGGCGTCGGACAGCAGCCGGATGTCGGCGGCGAGCGCCAGGCCCAGCCCGGCGCCGGCGGCGGGACCGTTGATGGCGGCCACCACCGGCTTCTCGCACGCGGCCAGCGCCAGCACCCACCGCCCCACCCACTCCAGCCGGTCGTGCCGCTCGGCGCGCGTGGTGGGGGAGAGGCCGGCCGGGTCGGCCAGGTCCAGCCCGGCGCAGAAGGCGCGCCCCGCCCCGGTGATCACCACCACCCGCACCGCATCCTCGGCGGCGGCGGCCGCCACCGCCATCGGCAGCTCCCCGGCGAGCGCCGGGTTCACAGCGTTCAACACGTCCGGGCGGCGCAGCTCGATGGTCCGCACCCCGAACGTGTCGTCACTGACCGCAAGGTGGCGGTACGATGTCTCCGTCATGGCGCTCCGGCGGAAAGAGTGGAAGACGGCGGGCTGCTGCCTGACCGCCCTACGGCGTGCCCCCCACCGGGGTGAGCTGCTGCTCGGCTTCCTGCACCACCTGCTGCGAGCGGCCGTCGGCCGTGAAGGTGAGATCGATCTTGGAGCGGCTCGACCCGCCGCGCAGACGGCCGGCGGGGAGGTCCAGCAGGAACTCGGCCCTGCCATCGCCCCGCCCCGTGACCGCCACGGTCTTCCCGCCCTGCGTGCCGCGCCCCGAGATGGCGTAGGTCGTGCGCCGCTCCACCGCGATCACCCGCCCCTCGTCGCGCCTGCCGAGCACCTGATAGCGGTTGGTGGCTTCCGTCTGGATGGCCACGCCGCCGCGGCACGCGGTGGAGGTCGTCACGTCTGCCCAGCGCGCTCCCCGCGTGAGCGGGATGGGAAAGGATGGCAGCAGGTCGCTCGCGGTGGCCAGCAGGGCGCCCGTGGGCGAGGCGCAGTCGGCCTCCACGTCCCTGGGCACCACCACGTGCACCAGGCCACCGCGCACCGTGCCGGCGAACGGGATGGGCGCCATGAGCCGGGACGGCGTGGCCGCGACGCTCGAACCGCCCTGCACCGTGAACGAGTCCACCGTGCCCACCAGCCGGCTGGAGTCCGCCACGCGATAGGTGACGTAGGTGGACGTGGCCACCGTGTCCCGCGTCTGGCTGGTGTCGCCCCGCACCTGTACGCTGGCGCGCGTCTGGAGCACGAACGCGTGCTGCGCTGGCGCGTAGGCGAAGTCCAGGCTGGCCACGCTCGGCGACGGCGGGGCGGGCGGGGCGGCGCCTGAGCTGGCGACCACGCCGCCGGCACAGGCCGCGCAGGCCATGGCGCCCATCGATCCCACGAGCGCGAGAAGGCGCGGGAGCGCCCGACGACGAGGCGGTACGAGCGGTGGCGCGAGAGCTTGCATGTGAAGAAGAAACTGCCCTTTGCGCGCCAGCGCAAAGGGCAGTTCGCCTACCGGACCACTTCCCGGTCCACTCACCGGCGACCACCGGCCTGTAAGCCGGGTCCTGTCGGGCGATGTTCCGCCCGGACGGTCATTTCTCTCGGGGCGTGGTCGCCCACGCCCTCCAGCAGCCAACCCGCGGCGTCTTGGTCGAGGAGGACTGCCTCTCGCCGCCTATTTGGCCTTGCTCCGGCTGGGGTTTACCATGCCACCCCCGTTACCGGGGGCGCGGTGGGCTCTTACCCCACCTTTTCACCCTTACCTGATCCCCCGCTGTTCCGGGGGCCATCGGCGGTTCGTTTTCTGTGGCACTGGCCGTCGCGCATCGGGTGATGCGCGCCCAGGCGTTACCTGGCAGCCTGTCCATGGAGCCCGGACTTTCCTCGGCGGCGCAAGCGCCGACGCGACCGTCCGGCCGGTGGTCGTTCCGTGAGTAACTGCTGGAAAGGTAACGACATCTGGGTATCCCAACCAGTCCGTCCCTCCGGCCGTCCGCTGGCCTCCGGCATGCCTGGTGCTTAGTTGAAGCACGGGCCAGCCGCACAGATGAGCGAGGGTGGGCATCGCGATGGACGAGGAGCAGACGACCGGACGGGGGGTGGGGGACCAGGGCTCGGCTGAGCGCGCCGGCGCACTGCCGCGCCCGGATGGCTTCCACGCCAGCCGCCTGCTTCCCACGCTCTTCGACCTGCTGCCCACCGGCGTGGGCGTGGTGGACGGCGACTGCCGCTTCGTGGCCATCAATCGTGCGCTGGCCGAGATCAACGGGGTGCCGGTGGCCGCGCACCTGGGGCGGCGGGCGGCCGACGTGGTGCCGAACGGCGGCGAGGTGGAGCGCTACCTGCGCGAGGTGCTGGCCAGCGGCCGGCCGCTGCTGGACCTGGAGTTCTCGGGGATGGCCGGCGTCGGGCCGGATGGCGTGCGTCACTACTGCGGGAGCTACTTCCCGATCTTCGACGACGGCGCCGAGCGGCCGAGCGGTGTGGTGGCGGTCCTCACGGATGTGACGGAGCGCTCGCGCGCCGGCGAGCTGCAGGAGCGGTCGGCGGCGGCGCAGGAGCTGCTCGTGGCGGCGGGCCGCGCGCTGGCGTCGTCGCTCGACACCGCCACCATCCTTCACGTGGCGGCCGAGCTGCCGGTGCCGCGGATCGGCGATTTCGCCCTGGTCCACGTGCTGGAAAGCGACGGCACGTTGCGGCAGGCGGCCTCGGCGCACCGCGACGCGGCGCTGGCCGGCGCCCTGGCCAGCGCCGGCCGCGGGGTGCGCCCGGATCTCGCGAGTGCGCGCGGCCTGGTGGCCGAGGTGCTGCGTGCGCGGCAGCCGCGGCTCGTGCGCGAGGTGTCGGGCGACGGCGTGGCGCGGGTGCGCGACGCGGGCGACGTGCTGCGCCTGAGCGGCCCACTCGCCCCGCGCTCGATGATGGTGGTGCCACTCGTCGCCGCCGGCGCGGCCATCGGCGCGCTCACCGTGGCCACGTCGGCAAGCGGCGAGCGCGTGCTCGACGAGAGCGACCTGGCGCTGGTGGAGCAGCTCGCGGACCGCGCCGCGCTGGCTGTGGAGAACGCGCGACTGCACGAGGCGGAGCGGCTCGCGCGCGCCGAGGCCGAGGCGGCCAACCAGGCGAAGAGTGGCTTTCTGGCCACCATGAGTCACGAGATCCGCACGCCAATCAACGCCATCATCGGCTACACCCAGCTGCTGCTGCTGGAGATCTCGGGGCCGCTGGCCGGCAAGCAGCGGGAGCAGCTCGAGCGCATCCGCACCAGCAGCCACCATCTGCTCACGCTCGTGAACGAGGTGCTGGACTTCGCCAAGGTGGAGGCCGGGCGCCTGGAGGTGGCGCGCGAGCAGGCCACCGCCACCACCGCCGTGGACGGTGCCATCACGCTGGTGCATCCGCAGGCGGCCGCCCGCAACATCCTGCTCGACAACCAGTGCGAGGCCACGCCGGCGCACCGCTTCATGGGCGACCCGCAGCGCGTGCAGCAGATCCTGGTGAACCTGCTCTCCAACGCCGTTCGCTTCACCGAGCCGGGCGGGCGGGTGTCGGTGAGCTGCCGCCTGGCGGAGGCGCCGGAGCCGTCGGCGCTCGTGGCGGCGGGAGCGCTCTGCTTCTGCGCCATCAGCGTGGAAGACACGGGCAGCGGCATCGCGCCACAGCATCTGGACATGATTTTCGAGCCGTTCATGCAGGTGGAGGCCGTGCACACGCGCACGCACGGCGGCTCGGGGCTGGGGCTCGCCATCAGCCGGCGGCTGGCGCGGCTGATGGGGGGCGACCTCACGGTGCGGAGCCGCGTGGGTCGCGGCTCGGTGTTCACGCTCTGGCTGCCCGGCGTGCCGGTGGTGACCGAGGACGAGACGATCAGCGCGGCGAGCACGATCCTGGAGCGGCGCGACCCCGCGCGCGCCGCGCCCGGGCTGTCGGCCATGGGCGCGCTGCTGCTGCACGACCTCGACCACGTCGTGGAGCGCTACGTGATGCACCTGCGCAGCGACGACGCCCTCACGCACGCGGACGGCTACAGCGATGCGGAGCTCGCCGCCCACGCCGGCACCCTGCTCACCGATGCGGTGCGGTCGCTGGCGATCATCGAGACGTCGGGCGGCGCGCCGTCGCAACTGATGCGCGACGCCACGGAGATCCAGCGCGTGATCGCCGATCGCCACGGCCGGCTGCGCCACGCGCAGGGGTGGACCACCGCGGAACTGGATCGCGACTATGACCTGTTGGAGCTCGAGATGCACCAGGCGGTGGAGCGTGCGCGGCGGCACGCGGGCGACTCCGTGGGCCGCGCCAACGCGCGCCATGTCCGCAACATCCTGAACACGCTGCTGCGGCGCGCGCGGAGCGCGAGCCAGCTCGCGCTGCAGCGGCTGCAGGAGCGCCAGCGCGCCAGCTGACGCCCGACGCCGCATCACCGTCGCGTCACCGCATCGTGAACGCGGCCTCCCACAGCCGCAGCCCCTTAGCGTAGAGAAACTGTCCGGTCTCGGTCCACGCGCCGGCCGCCTGCGGCAGCTCGGCCACCGGCCCCACCACCTGGTCCATGGGGAACACCGCGCCGGTGCGGGGATCCACGGCGTACCACGCGGGGTTCACGGTGCGGCCGGCGGCATCGCTGCCCGCCACGTACACCGCCGCCAGCGTGCGGTCGGGCGAGACGAGCACGTGCCGCACCTGATAGCGCAGGTCGGCGCTCGTGGGCTGGCCGCCGGGCTGCACGTACACCGAGTCCACGTACGCGGTCACGCGGGCGCGCGCCGGCGTGTCGTCGGCTGGCGGCGCGGTGGCGGCCGGCGGCGACATGGGGAGCGAGTCCAGCACCGGTGCCACGTCGAACGAGTCCGCGCGCACGTCCACGGTGGCGCGCGCGCCGGCCTGGGTGGTGAAGGCCAGCGTCTGCGGCGTGGTCCACCACGCGTCGCGCACCCCGTCGGGCCACACCATGCGCGGCCGGTCGGCCGTCGGCGTCACCACCGCGAGCACGCCATGCCGCGCGCGAGCCGGGTCGTCCAGCACGTACGCCACCGCGCCGCCGTCGGGCGCGGGCAGCAGCCGCGTCACGCGCGCGCTGTCCGCCAGCGTGTCCGCGTCCAGCGTGGTGAGCGTCGCGCGCGGGTGGGTGACCACGGCGCGCAGCGAGGCGGCGGCGGTGCCGGGTGCCGGCTCCGGGGAGGGATCGCAGGCCAGCAGGGTGACGGCGATCGCGACGGCGGCGGCGGAGACGCGCATGGCTGGGAGCATGGGAGGACGGGTGGCGACGATCGGCGACGGTCGGCGACTGTCGCAGCGCTGCTGGTGCACGCCCGGTGCCGTGGTGATGCGCCGCCGAGCGTGGCGATGCGCCGGCGCCGGGCGCCTGGTGGCTGACGCGGGGGGCACGGAGTCCCCCGCAGCCGTTCGGGTCGCCGAGACGGGCGGGTGACCGCGTGGCGTAGGTTGGGCGCGGGTGGGCGGCGCGGCGTCGGGCGCCGCCCACCCGCGTCCCGTGGCGTGGTCTCCGTTCCAGCAGGAGGTGTGGCATGCCGCCCGTTCCACCGTTGGTGGCGCCGTCCTCGGCGTCCTTCGTGCGACCCGTGCGCGGGCGTCTGGCGCGCGCCGGTCCCCTGGCCCCGGTGACCACCATGCTCGCCCCCGGCGAGCGCCCGCGCGTGGACGCGGCCGGCGCGGGGCTGTACTACACGCTGCATCGCGATTCGCTGGACGACGTGCGGCGCGACCTGCGCGAGCATCGGGCGAGCGCGGTGTTGTTCTCGGTGTCGCGCTGCGCCGAAGGTGACGACGGCCGGGTGGCCACGCTGGTGCGTGAGTTTCCGAACGTGCCGGCGGTGGCGCTGCTCACCCAGCTCGATTCGGCCACGCCGCAGGCGGTGCTGGCGTTGGGGCGCAGCGGCGTGCACACCCTCGTGGACGTGCGCCACGCGGCCGGGTGGCAGGAGCTGCGCGACCTGCTGCGTCGCACGCGCGCCGACGCGCTCGAGGCGCGGACGCTCGCGTCACTGGCTGCGGACCTCGCCGGGGCGCCGCCCGACTGCCTGCGCTTCTTCACCGCGCTCTTTGGCGGGCGCGCCGGCCCGGGCACGGTGCGCGCACTGGCCCGCGAGCTGGGCGTGGTGCCCAGCACGCTCATGAGCCGCTTCTACCGCAGCCAGCTGCCGCCGCCCAAGCGATACCTGGCCCTCTCGCGGCTGGTGCGCGCCGCCTTCCTGTTCGAGAACCCGGGGCTGTCCGTGGCCACCGTCGCCAACCATCTGGAGTACTCGTCGCCCCAGAGCTTCGGCCGGCACGTGCGCGGCCTGCTCCGCCTGACGGCCGTGCAGTTCCGCGAGCGCTACGACGGTGACGGCATGTTCCAGCGCTTCCGCGACGAGCTGGTGCTGCCGTACCTCGCTCGCCTGCGGCGGTTCGCGCCGCTGCAGGCGTGGCCGGGGTGGGTGCGGGGGTGCCAGCGGTATCAGGGCGGGAACGGCGCGGAGACGGTGCACTGAGGCGACCTCGGCGCACCGCCGTCCTCGCAGCCACTCGGCGCCACCATCGTCAGGTGGCGCGGAGTGGCCTCACCGTCCAGCGCCGCGCCTGAACCGCAGGACGCAGCCGTCGCAGGACGCGCGGCCGATGTGGTAGGCGCCCTTCTCCGTGCGCACGGCCGCGCCCATTCCACGCGCCACGTCGTCCAGCGGCACGTACTGTCGGCCGGTGAGGATGATGATGCCCT
>DATANT010000076.1:0-11218 GCA_036266115.1 Gemmatimonadaceae bacterium
CGAGCGTGCTGAGCACCGTGAGGTCACCGCCCATCGAGCGCGCGAGGTCCCGGCTGATCGAGAGTCCCAGCCCGACGCCGTCGTGATCGACGTTGGTCAGGCTCCGGCTCACCTGGATGAATGGCTCGAAGATCCGGTCGAGCTCATCCGCCGGGATCCCGATGCCCGTGTCGATCACCTCGATCGACACCGTCGTATCGGTACTGTGGGCCCGGATGACGATACCGCCCGATGGCGTGAACTTGACGGCGTTCGTCATCAGGTTGAGCAGGACCTGCAGGAGCTTCTCCGGGTCGGCGCGCACGAACGCGGCACAGTCGCCGTGCGTGAAGGTCAGTCCCTTGGCGACCACCTGGAGGTGGAGCATCTCGTCGATCGACGTGATGACGCCCTCCACTGCGACCACGCCGATGCGCAGGTCCAGCGAGCCTGCCTCGACCTTCGCGAAGTTCAGGATGTCGTTGATCAGGGACAGCAGGTGGCGCGCGCTGCGCTTGATCCGGCCGACATCGCTCTGCTGGTTCGGCGTCAGCGGCCCGTGGATCAGGAGCTCCAGGATATCGGCATAGCCCGAGATCGCGTTGAGCGGCGTGCGAAGGTCATGGCTCATGTTCGCGAGGAACGACGTCTTGACGAGGCTCGCCGCGAGTGCCTCGAGGCGCGCATCCTCCGCTTCCAGCAGCAGCATGCGGCGACTCTCCGACATCTCTTCCGCTTGCTGGCCGTACAGCTTCGCCACATCGATGTCCGTGAACACGAGCACCGCACCATCCACCTTGCGGTCCACGGTGAGGTACGGGCGAATCGTCAACGACCACCAGCGCCCCTCGTCGTCCTGCACATCCACCTGCGCCGCCACCAGCGTGTCGATCACCGAGGTGATGCGCGCCTCGAGATCGGGCAGGTCAATGCGTACTCGCAGATCACCCAGCGGCCGGCCCACGTCCGTGGGAATGACCCTGATCACCCGCTCGGTGATGGGGGTGAAGCGCCGCACCAACAGGTCGGCGTCCACGATCAGGATCGGGATCTGCGTGCTGGCGAAGACGTTGTTCAGGTCCGCGGACGTCGCAGCGAGCTCGCAATTGCGGTGGCGCAGCTCCTCGTTGACGGTCGTCAGCTCCTCGTTCGTCGACTGGACTTCCTCCTTCGTGGTCTCCAGCTCCTCGGTCGTGCTCTGCAGCTCCTCGTTGCTCGACTGGATCTCCTCGTTGGCCGCACGGAGCTCCTCGTTCGCCCCCTCGTACTGCTCGATGACGTCCTGGAGATAGCGCTTGGCCTCGGCCACCTCCTCCCGGAGTGCCAGGAGCTCCTGCACGGCATGCGAATCCACGTCCGCCGTCGTTCCGCTCGACGAACCGCCGCGCCGCGGCGGTCCATTGGCGGGAGACAGGTCGATCGGCGAACTCTCCGCGCCGTCGAACAGGATGACGAAGAACGGCTCGCGCGTCCCACCCGACCAGAACGGGATCGCCTCGACGGCCACGTGTCGCACCACGCCGCCGTCGCGAAGCGCGATCTGCTCCTCGCGCACCGCGCCGCGCGAGTGGCGCGCGGCCTCGATGGCGACGCGAAGTCGCGGCAGCAGCTCGGGCCGGACGACCTTGAACAGGTGCAGGCTCGCCACTCCCGCGTTGTGCTGCACGAAGCGCGTCGTGTCGCCTCGAAACTGGGTGATCTCGAAGCGCTCGTTGATCACGATGCCCGGGGGCCCGAAACGGGCCAGCACCGCGCGATCCGCGTCCTGTCGAATGGCGTCCGGGAGTGGGTGGTCTGCCCGTCGCTCCCGGGCCAGCACGGCCCGTGGGGCTGGAAAGACGCTCGCGCCGCGATCCAGATCAGCCAGGCGCCGAGCGCTCGCCTGCGGTCGGAAGATCCTGTGGCGCTTGTCGAACGGCGTGAAGAACTCCGCCGACGAGCCCACCGACTCGGCAGCGCCGAGCAGGAGCAGGCCGCTCGGCCTGAGCGCGTAGTGGAACATCGAGATGGCGCGCTCCTGCAGCGCTGCCTCGAAGTAGATCAGCACGTTGCGGCAGCTGATCAGGTCGAGCTGGGAGAACGGCGGATCGCGCACGATGTTCTGGGTCGCGAAGACGCAGAGGTCGCGCACGCGGCGGGTCACGCGGTACCCGCCGTCCTCCCTGATGAAGAACCGCTCCAGGCGCTCCGCCGACACGTCCGCTTCGATCGTCTCCGGATAGAGGCCAGCGCGTGCCCGAGCGATCGCCACGTCGCTGAGATCGGTCGCGAACAGGTCGATGGCCGTGTCGGCGGCGCCCGTGGCATCGAGAAACTCGAGCAGCGCGATCGCCACGGAGTACGCCTCCTCGCCGCCGGAGCAGCCGGCGATCCACACGCGAATCGGTGCGTCGGCCGGGCGGCCCTTCATCATCGCGGGAAACGCCGATCCCTGAAGCGCCGCGAACGTCTCCTGGTCGCGGAAGAAGCGGGTGACCCCGATGAGCAGATCCTCATGCAGCACGTCGAGGTCGCCCGGATGCGAACGCAGGTGCTGCAGATACTCCGCCTTGGTCTCGTTCCGGTGCGCGACCATCCGCCGCAGGATCCGACGATGAACCATCGCACGACGGTACGAGCGGAAGTCCGCGCCGGTGCGGTTCCGGAGCATGACGAGAATCTCCTGCATGTCCGCGTCATCGGTCGCGGTGGCCGTGGAGTCGGGTGGTGCGGACAGCTGGCGCGCGATGAGCGAGAGTTGCTCCGCGATCTGCTCGGGGGTCAGCACGAAGTCGATGCATCCCGTGGCGATGGCGCTCTCGGGCATGCTCGGGGACTGGGCCGAACCCGGCTCCTGAGCCAGGGTGATGCCGCCGTATTCCTTGATCGACTCGATGCCGAACGAGCCATCGGACCCGGATCCGGACAGGATGACGCCGACCGCGTCGCCGCGGTGGACCGTGGCGAGCGACTGCAAGAACTCGTCGATCACCGTATGCGCCCCCCGGCGTCGCTCGGCGAGCGCGACGCGCAGATGGCCGTCCCTCACCGTCATCGACGCATTCGGCGGGATGACGTACGCGTGGTTGGCTTCGAGGCGGACGCCGTCCACCGCGCCGATCACCGGGATGCTGCCGACCCGGCCCAGTATCTCGGGCAACAGGCTTTCGTGGGCCGGATCGAGGTGTTGCACCAGCACGTACGCCAGGCCGGTGTCCGGGGCGAGGTGGCTGACGAGCCGGACGAAGGACTCGAGCCCGCCAGCCGACGCGCCGATGCCGACGACAGGCGGCAGGCGGCCCTCGTCGGTGTCGAGCGGGCGCGGCAGGCTCTCGAGGGCCGAGTGCTCACCGGCCGAGGCGGCGACGAGCTGCGGGCCAGTCGCGTCCGCTGCGGCGCCGTCGCGTCCGATCTCCCTCGTCATGATGTACCTTGCCCTCGGTTGGTCCGCTGAGCCCGTCGGGTCGTGTGACGCACGACCGTACGGCTTCAGGACTCACCGCATCGCACGGCTCCGAGCGAGCGGTGCAGACAGGGCGTCGCAGCAGAGAATGGCGCGCAGATGCCGCAGGGCATCGCTCGCTCCGAGAGAACAATGACCTGTCTGGAGGCGAACCGCCATCCCCGGTGAACAATGGTACGAGGATGGGCGCACGCGAGCCCGTGCCTGGAGCGGCGAATCACACCAGGGGCGCGATCATCGCCCCGAGCGCGGGGTGGCCACTCCGCGCCCGGGTTCAGCTATCGGTGCTCCGCGCCGCCCATGCCTCACGCCTCCCGAGAGCCAGCCGCTATCGGGATCGGTTGCTCAGTGCGCGTCGCGTCCGATGTCCCGTTCGCGGCTGTGCTCCACCCTTGACGAGTCGTGCTCGGATCGCGTGCGGCCGGTGCGCTCGTCCACGCTGTCGTCGCTGAGCCGCTCCATCCCTTCCCGCCGCTCCTCGCTCCATCCACCCACCTCACCGCGAGCGTTGGTCTCGGAGATGGCGCTCTCCGTGTCGGCCCTCTCGGGCGCGGGGCGTGGTGGCGTTCCGGCCCCGCCGCGAGCCTGGCCAGAGCCGGAGGCGCCGGGATCGCGGGCGCGCAGCTCGCGCTCGTCGTCGCTCGCGTGCGTGCCCTCGGAAAAGCCGGTATCGTTGCCATAGCCGCCCGTGCCGCGATTGGGCCCGGTGCTGCGATCGGTCTCGCGCTGGTCGCGGTCGTTCCGGTTGGTATCCGTCATGGCGTCGGTCCTCCGCTGGTGTGAACGAGGGGGAGGGGCAATGCACGTGCCCAACCGGGGCGGCGGGGTCGGGGGGCGGGGGCGGGAGCCGATCGAGCTCCGCACGGGGGTCCCCCCCCAACAGCGAGTGTAGCATCCTTCGTCCACGCATCCCCCACCCAACCTCCGCCGCCATCATCCTGAGCCCGCACCCCACGCCCGGCCCCCTGGCCTGGCCGCCCCCGCTCCTCCCCGGCGCCCGCGTCGCCCTCATCGCCCCGGCCGGCCCGCTCCGCGGCCCCGACGACGTCGCCCGCGGCGCCGCCAACGCCCGACGACTGGGCTGGGAGCCCGTGGTGGGGCCGCATGCCCTGCGGCGAGCGGGCTATCTGGCCGGCTCCGACCACGAGCGGCTGGCCGATCTCGCCTGGGCGCTCGGCAGCGACGACGTGGACGGCGTCTGGTGCCTGCGTGGTGGCTACGGCACCATGCGCCTGCTCGACCAGCTGGACCTCGGCGCGCTCCGTCGGCGGCCCCGGGCGCTCATGGGCTTCTCCGACGTCACCGCGCTGCACGCGGCGGTGGGACGGGAGTGCGGTCTGGTCACCTTTCACGCGCCGGTGGCGCGCGGCGAGCTCACCCCGTTCTCGGAGCGGGCGCTGCGCGCGGCCGTCACCCGTCAGGCCGAACCGTGCGGGGCCGCCCCGGGCGGCCGCACGCTGCGCCCGGGCCGCGCGCACGGGCGCCTGGCCGGCGGCAACCTCGCCCTGCTCGCCGCGCTCTGCGGCACGCCCTTCCTGCCGGAGCTGCATGGCGCCATTCTCGTCATCGAGGACGTGCACGAGGCCGTGTACCGGGTGGACCGCATGCTGCAACAGCTGCTGCTGAGCGGTGCGCTCCGCGGCCTGCGCGGGCTCGTGGTGGGCCAGTTCACCGACGTGCCGGCCGACGACGACGGTTGCGACCGCCCGTTGGACGACGTGCTGGTGGAGCTGGCCGACCGGCTCCGCGTGCCCTGCCTGGCGGGTGTGCCGGTGGGCCACGTGGACGAGCAGTGGACGCTGCCGCTGGGCGCCGCGGCGACGCTGGATGCCACCGCGGGGCGGCTCGACGTCGAGCCGCCCCTGGCGCGCCATGGTATGCAGGCTGCACCCTGAGATCCACTCACCATCACCTTCGGAGACGACACGCATGACGAACAAGACGGGCATGGACCTGATCAACGACGCGAAGACGCGCATCGAGGAGGTGTCCCCCGCCGACGTGAAGCAGATGCAGGCGAGCGGCGCCGACACCGTGTACCTGGACGTGCGCGAGCCCAACGAGTGGAACCTGGGCCACCTGCCCGGCGCCCTGCACATCCCGCGCGGCGTGCTGGAGACCAAGGTGGAGGGCGTGATTCCGCGCGACCGCGACGTCGTGATCTACTGCGCCGGTGGCAACCGGTCCGCGCTCGCCGCCGACACGATGCGCGAGATGGGCTACGAGAAGGTGCGGTCCATGGCCGACGGGTGGCGCGGGTGGGTACAGGCGGGCGGGCCGGTCGAGGGGTGACCGACGGCGGGCCGGCGCGCGATCACCTGCTCGATCACCCGGTCGTCGCGCGGCTGGCGGAGGCGCTGGACGCCCATGCCGGCGCGCACGCCGATGCCCCTCCGGACGTCCGGCGTGCCGCCGTGGGGCTGGTGCTCGCGCCGGACGAGGCCGGCGATCCGTCGCTGCTCTTCATCAAGCGGGCGGAGTACGCCGGCGACCCGTGGAGCGGGCAGGTGGCATTCCCCGGCGGACGGCACGAGCCGGACGACGAGTCGCTGGCGATGACGGCGATGCGCGAGACGTGGGAGGAGACGGGGCTGGACCTGACGTCGGCCCGACTGCTCGGCTCGCTGGACGAGCTGTATCCGCGCACGCCGGTGCTGCCGCCCATCGTCGTGCGGCCCTACGTGTTCGTCACGCCACCCGCCGGCTCCCTCACGCTCAGCTCCGAGGTGGCGGCGGCCTTCTGGGCGCCGCTGTCCGCGCTCCTCCTGCCCGAGTCGTCCTTCGAGGCCACGGTGCAGGTGCGCCAGGAGGAGCGGCGCGTGCCGGCCATCCGTCACGCCGACTACACCATCTGGGGGATGACCGAGCGGATCCTGCGGCAGCTCTTCGCGCTCCTGCGCTGATCCCGCTGCCGACGCTGCCGCGGCACTGGCTCTTGCCGGGAATTTAGAGTGGCTTAAATTGCGGATCGCAAGCCGTTAAATCGCTTCGTCCCGCCCTCTGCCCGCCGAATGGCCCTCCGCCCCACCCCTCCCTCTGCCCCCGCGGACGCGGATCCCGTCCTCACGCCGGGCGAGGCGCCCACGGGCGCACCCCACGGCATTCCACACGCCCCATCCGTCGCCGAGCCCGGTTGGCGCCGAGCGCGCGTGGCGCCGAGCCTGGCCGAGGCGTATCGGTCGGTGCCCGTGGCGTTCGGGCCGTGGTGGCGCAAGCTGTTCGCCTTCATGGGGCCCGGCTACCTGGTGGCCGTGGGCTACATGGACCCGGGCAACTGGGCCACCGACCTGGCCGGTGGCTCGCGGTTCGGCTACACCCTGCTCAGCGTCATCCTGCTCTCCAACCTGATGGCGGTGCTGCTGCAGGGGCTGTCCGCCAAGCTGGGCATCGTCACGGGCCGCGACCTCGCGCAGGCCTGCCGCGACCACTACTCGCCCCCGGTCAACTTCGCGCTCTGGGTGCTGTGCGAGATCGCCATCGCCGCCTGCGACCTGGCGGAGGTGATCGGGTCGGCCATCGCCCTCAACCTGCTGTTCGGGTTGCCGCTGGCGTGGGGCGTGACGATCACCGCGCTCGACGTGCTGCTCGTGCTCTACCTGCAGAACAAGGGCTTCCGCCTGCTCGAGGCGCTGGTCATCGCGCTCATCGGGGTGATCGGCTTCTGCTTCCTGTTCCAGATCGTGCTCTCGCGGCCGGACATGCCGGCGGTGCTGCGCGGCTTCATACCCAGCCCGGAGATCGTCGCCAACCCCGAGATGCTGTACATCGCCATCGGCATCCTGGGCGCCACGGTGATGCCGCACAATCTCTACCTGCACTCCAGCGTGGTGCAGACGCGCAAGTACGAGGAGAGCGTGCCCGGCCGCCGCGAGGCGGTGCGTTACGCGTTCGTGGACAGCACCATCGCGCTCAGCTTCGCGCTGTTCATCAACGCCGCCATCCTCATCGTCGCGTCGGCCTCGTTTCACACGTCGGGCAACCAGCATGTGGCCGAGATCCAGGACGCGTACATGCTGCTCACCCCGCTCCTCGGCGCCGGCGCGAGCACCGTGTTCGCGCTGGCCCTGCTGGCCTCGGGGCAGAACTCCACGCTCACCGGCACGCTGGCCGGCCAGATCGTGATGGAGGGGTTCCTCAACATCCGCATCCGGCCCTGGCTGCGGCGCCTCATCACCCGCGGCATCGCGATTGTACCGGCCGTCATCGTCGCTATCTTGTACGGAGAGAGCGGGACGGCCAAGCTGCTCGTGCTGAGCCAGGTGATCCTGAGCATGCAGCTCTCGTTCGCCGTGTTCCCGCTCGTCATGTTCACGTCCAGCCGGGCCAAGATGGGCGAGTTCGTGAACGCGCGCTGGGTCCAGGTGCTCGCCTGGCTCGTGGCGGTGGTGATCGCGACGCTCAACATCTGGCTGCTCCTGCAGTTCTTCACCGAGTGAGCGGGCTGCGCAGAAGGGAAGGCAGTGGTCGTCCAGGGCCGCATCGTGCCGCGGCGGCCCCATCGTGAGCATCGAGGCGCGTCTCCCATCCCCCTCCATGTATTCCCGCATCCTCGTCCCCGTCGAGCATTCGCCCTACGACACGTGCATCCTGGAGCACGTGCGGCGCCTGGCCCGGATCTGCGGCTCGTCGCTCGTGCTCATCCACGTGGCCGACGGCTTCGCGGCGCGCAACATCGGGCAGCTGCACCTTCGTGATTCCGAGGAGATGCGCGGCGACCGCGACTACATCGAGCGGTGCGCGGCGGAGCTCACCGCCGAGGGGTTCGACACCACCGCCGTGCTCGCGGCCGGCGACCCGGCCACCGAGATCGTGGCCGCGGCGGAGCGCGAGGCGTGCGACCTGATCGCCATGTCCACGCACGGGCACCGCTGGCTCAAGGACATCATCTACGGCAGCGTGGCGAACACGGTGCGCCACACCAGCACGGTGCCGGTGCTGCTCGTGCGCTCCACGCCCATTGGCACGCCGGCGCACGGCGTGCCGGTGGCCGCGAAGGGATGACGCTCGCGGCGGGGCGGGGAAGCACTGCCCATCCACCCGTCCACCCACCGGGGCGCGCGCGGCCGACACCCTGATGCTCGCCGCCCTGCTGCTCGGCGCCCTCCTCCTGCAGGACGCTCCGCGCACCATCGTCGTGGACGACCGCCTGGCCGCGGACTACCACCTGCAGGTGGGCGACACGGTGGTGGTGGCCGCGCAGCCGGGCGCCGCCGGCCGCGCCGCGGTGGTGGGCGCCATCGCACGCCGCTCGGCGGACCCGTCGGAGGTGGCGCGTGGCGACTATCTCGTGCGGTTGCATCTGGGCGAGCTGCAGGCGCTGCTGGACTACGGCGATCGGGTGGACCGCTTCGCCATCGCCACCACCAGCCCCGCCGGCACCACCGACGCGCTCCGCCGCATCAACGCCGCCGCCTTCGGCTTTCGCGCGCACCGCTCCGCGGACGTGGCCGTGGAGACCTCGCGCACCTTCGGGGTGGTAAGCCGGTTCCACCGGGCCATCGGGGTCATCACCATCGTGGCCAGCGCGATCTTCCTGCTCTGCATCATGCTGCTGCGCGCGGAGGAGCGGCGCCGCGACGTGGCGGCCCTCCGGCTGATGGGCATGTCGCGCCGCTCGGTGGCGCTCACGCTCGTGCTCGAGAGCGCGCTCGTCGCGCTGCTCGGCAGCCTGCTCGGCGTCGCCATCGGGCAGGCCGCGTCGTGGGTGGTGAACCGGCACTATCAGGGTGTCTATCGCACGCCGCTCGTCTTCTCCTTCGTCACCGCGGACGTCGTGCTCCTCGCGGTGTCGCTCTCGGTCGTGCTGGGCGTCGGCGCCGGCGTACTGGCCGCCATTCGCCTGGTGCGCACGCCGCCGCTCGCGCTGCTCGGCCGGTGACGTGCCGCTGATGGCCCACTGATGCAGGCACAGCTGGCGCTCGCCTCCCTCGTGCGCTACCGCGCGCGCACCCTGCTCGCGGTACTCGGCGTGGCGGTGGCCGCGGCCATGCTGCTCGACATGGTGATGCTCGCCGGCGGCATGACCGAGTCGTTCCGTCAGCTGCTGGACGCGCGCGGCTACCAGCTGCGGGTGTCGCCCAGGGGCACGCTCCCGTTCGATACCGAGGCCACCATCGGCGGCGCCGCGGAGATCCGCCAGCGCATTGCCGCCATTCCCGGCGTGGCGCAGGTGGCGCCGGTGCTCGGCGCGGCGCTGCACGTGGCCACGCCGCGCGGCGTGGTGCCGAGCGTGGGGCTGGGCGTGGACGCGCCGGTGCAGGGCGACTACGAGCTGCTGCGGGGGAGCGACGCGCGGGCGCCCGACGCCATGGTGGTGAACGAGGTGTTCCTGCGCGACACCGGCGCGCGGCTGGGCGACACCCTGCTCGTGGCCACCGGCTACGACCCGCAGCTGCGCACCTTCACCGGACGCCGCCGGCTGGTGGTGCACGGCGTGGCGCGATTCATCTACCTGGCCGCCGACCAGGCGGCCGCGGCCATGCCCCTGGCCACCCTGCAGGCCATGGGCGGGCGCGAGCGCGCCGACCGCGTCTCGCTCTTCATGGCGAGCGTGCGCCCGGGCGCGGAGCCAGCCGCGGTGCGCGACCGCATCAGCCGCGACGTGCCGCGGGTGAGCGCCATCACCACCAGCGACGCGCTCGTGCTCGTGGAGCAGCGCCTCAGCTACTTCCGGCAGCTCGCCTTCATCCTGGGCACCGTGAGCCTGCTGGTGGGCTTCCTGCTCGTCACCACGCTCGTCACGGTGAGCGTGAACGAGCGCATCGGCGAGTTCGCGGTGCAGCGCGCGCTCGGCGTCTCCCGGTGGCACGTGGTGCAGCAGGTGGCCATGGAGGGCATCGTCATCAGCCTCACGGGCGCCGTGCTGGGGCTTGGGCTGGGGCTGGTCACGGCGCGCTACCTCAACGCCATCCTCAGCGACTTTCCCGGATTGCCGGCCGCCATCGACTTCTTCCTGTTCCAGCCGCGGGACGCCGGCGTCGCGCTCGGCCTGCTCGCGCTGAGCGGCATCGCCGCCGGGCTGTATCCCGCATGGCGGGCCGCGTCGCTTCCCATCGCCCGCACGCTGAGGCAGGAGGCGGTGGCATGAGCGCGCCCATCTCCGTGACGCGCGAGACGCGCGAGCTCGTGCTCGACGCGCGCGACGTCACGCGCGACTATCCGCTGGCCGGCGAGCGGGTGCACGCACTGCGCGGGGTCACGCTCCAGGTGGCCGAGGGCGAGTGGGTGGCCATCGTCGGCCCGTCGGGGTGCGGCAAGAGCACCCTGCTCAATCTGCTCGGCGCCATCGACCGTCCGTCCGGCGGCACGATCACGGTGCGCGGGCAGAGCCTGGGCGCGCTTGGCGACCGCGAGGCGACGCGCTTCCGGCTGCACCACGTGGGCTTCGTGTTCCAGCGCTTCTACCTCATGCCCATGCTCACGGCGCGCGAGAACGTGGAGCTGCCCATGGCCGAAGCCGGCGTGCCGCGGCGCGAGCGCGCCCAGCGTGCCCGCGAGCTGCTGGCGTACGTGGGGCTGGCGCACCGCGAGGGGCACCGCCCCGCGCAGCTCTCCGGCGGCGAGCAGCAGCGCGTGGCCATCGCGCGCGCGCTGGCCAATCGTCCGGCCCTGGTGCTGGCCGACGAGCCCACCGGCGAGCTGGACGCCGCCACCGGCGCCGAGGTGATCCGGTTGTTCGCGCGATTGCATTCCGAGGGCACCACTATCGTCGTGGTGACGCACGACGAGGAGCTGGCCGGCGCGGCGGGGCGCGTGATCCACATGCGCGACGGGCGGGTGGTGGACGACCGCGCGCCG
>DATANT010000077.1:0-5605 GCA_036266115.1 Gemmatimonadaceae bacterium
CATGGGTGGAGCGACAGGCGGCCGCCGTGGCCGCCGTGGACGCGCTGCTGCCATAGCGTGGCTCGGCGTGCGCCATGCGTCGCCACCCGTCGCGCGCCGTGCTGGTGAGACGCGCGGCGCGGCCGAATCGTCGCCGCCATCCGCGCAGGGCGCGCTTCTTGACCCGATCACCGCTCGAGGCGACGACACGCGCCGGGAGCGCGCCGGGCGAGCGGCCGCGGGGAGTTCGCCGACGCGCCCGTCGGCGTGCTCGACGAACGGCCGAGACGGGCCGCCGAGCTCGGGGCGGCGCGCCATGAGAACATGCGAGGGTTGGAGATGACGCCACGACTGAAGAAGCTGAGCGAGCAGACCCTGGTGATCACCGGCGCGTCGAGCGGCATCGGGCTCGCCACGGCCCGGCTCGCGGCCCGCCGCGGCGCCCGCGTGGTGCTCGTCTCGCGCGACGAGACCGATCTGCAGCGCGCGGTGGAGGAGATCCGCACCGAAGGCGGCGAGGCCCTCTACGTGGTGGCCGACGTGGCCGACCCCGAGTCCGTGCAGCGGGTGGTGGAGGCGGCGGAGCGCGAGTACGACGGGTTCGACACGTGGGTGAACAACGCCGGCGTGTCCATCTACGGCACCATCGAGGAGGTGCCGCTGGCCGACGCGCGCCGCCTGTTCGAGACCAACTACTGGGGCGTGGTGAACGGCAGCCTGGCGGCGGTGCGGCACCTGCGCCAGCGCGCCAGCCACGAGGGTGCGCGCAAGGGCGGTGCGCTCATCAACGTCGGGAGCATGCTCTCCGAGACCGCCATGCCGCTGCAGGGCCACTACTCCGCGAGCAAGCACGCGGTGAAGGGATTCACCGATTCGCTCCGCATCGAGCTGGAGAAGGATGGGGCGCCGATCTCGGTGACCACCATCGAGCCATCCGCCATCGACACGCCGTATCCGGAGCACGCCCGGAACTATCTGGGCGTGGAGCCCAAGCAGCAGCCGCCGGTCTACGCGCCGGAGGTGGTGGCCCGGGCCATCCTGCGGTGCGCGGAGCGGTCCGAACGGACGGTGCTCGTGGGCGGCAGCGCGAAGATGTTCACGTCCATGGAGACCTTCGCGCCGGCGCTCGGGGACCGGTACAAGGGGCTCACCGCGTTCCGCGGTCAGCGCACCGATCAGCCGCCGCGCGGCGATGACACGCTCTACGCCCCGCGCGCCGGCGATGGCCGCGAGCGCGGGAACTATCCGGGGCACGTGCGGCGGAGCAGCACCTACACCATGGTCAGCTTCAACCCGGTGAAGACGCTGCTCGGCGCCGCGGCGCTGGGGTTGGGCGTGGCGCTCGCCACCCGGACGGGTCGGTGGCGCGGGCGCGGCGGGTGGTGAGGGGCGGCACGGCCAACCGCTGAGCTGCCGCGGCCGACCGCCGCCTCTGCGCCGCTGGCCGGGGACATGCCATGCTGCGCGGGGTCATCTGCGAGGAGACTGTCATATGTTCGAAGGGATGGGCGGCACTGGCGAGATGCTGCTCCGCCTGTCCGCGGCCACGATCGCCGGCGCGGCGGTGGGTACCAATCGCGAGCTGACGGGCAAGCCCGCCGGCATGCGCACGCACGCGCTCGTGGCGCTCGGCGCCGCCCTCGTGACGCTGTCCAGCATGGAGCTGGCGTCGCGCGGGCCGGTGTTCGACGGCAACATGGTCACCCGGTCGGTGCAGGGCATCGTGGCCGGCGTGGGCTTTCTGGGTGGCGGTGTGATTCTCAAGATGAGCGAGCGCGCCACGGTGCGCGGCCTCACCACGGCCGCCACCATCTGGGTGGTGGCATGCCTCGGCATCGCGTGTGGCATGGGCCAGTGGTCGCTCGCCCTGGCCGCGGTAGTCCTCACGCTGGTGGTGCTCTGGCTGGGCCGGAAGGTGGAGAATGTGATGAAGCGGCGGATGCGTGAACACCTGCATCCGCGTGACGGCGCCGCACCCGAAATGGCCTCGCGCGAGCCAGGGCAGCGCTAGCCGCGACAGCGCTGGCTTCTCCGCCACCGGCGCACCTGTCCTCCGTGCGCGACGGCGGCCTGTGCACCCGGCCGGACAACTGCAGAGGGTGACGTGAATCACGCGGCACTCGGAAGCCGTTGTGTGGTGGCCGGTTGAGCGACCGGCTCCGGCGCGGTGCGGCGTGGAGCCCCGCTTGCTCAGTGGTCCGGGTGCACGGCGATCCGTGCCTTGAACCCGAACCTCCCACGCGCCATGCCTCCCGCGAGCCTCATCCCGACGTCCGTCACCACCGCGCGCACCCGCGCCGCGCTCGCCGTCCTGTCGCTCTGCCTGGCACTCGGCGCGTGTGTACGCACGCAGTCCGCGCCGCTCTCGCAGCGCGGGGATCGCGCCGAGCTGCCGGCGGACTCGGTGATCGTCTACGCCACCGCGGCCGACGCTCCCCGGCGCCACGAGCCGGTGGCCATGCTTCGGGTGCAGGGCGACTGGCTGCTGGCCAACGATGCGCGCCTGATCCAGGCGCTGCGGGTGGAGGCGGGACGGATGGGCGCGAACGCCGTGGTGCTGGGCGCTCGCCACGATCCGAGCACCGCGAGCAAGCTGGGCGACGTGCTGGTGGGCAACCAGCTCGCCATGCGGCGCGCCGAGGCGCTCGCGGTGTGGGTGCCCACGGCGCCGCTGGACTGAGGCGCGGGCGCCGGTTGGCGGGCGAACGCGCCGCGCCGCCCGCGCGTTACCGCGTGGTCACTGGGTGCTCTCGCCCAACTGCACGATGGCCCGCCTGACGGCGGCGGCCGCCGGGCGCACGCGCCCACCGGCGCCGCGCAGCCCCGTGAGCCGCTCGTAGTCGCCGGCGTCGGCCACCACCAGCCCCAGGATGCGGTCGTGGCCGGTGGCCCACGCCAGCGTGCCCCAGATGGCATCGCGCTGGCTCGCGTCGCCCTGGCGCAGCGGATATCCGCCCGCCGCGAACACCCAGTAGCGCCGGGAGGCGGGCGCGGCGCGCATCCAGCGGTCGGCTGCCGCCATCCGCGCCCGGAGCCCCACGGCGCCGTCGAAGGTGGGGAAGAGGGAGAACCCGGGCAGGTCCACCGGTGAGCCCTCGCGCGCCGCCCACGCGAACAGGGCGCTGTCGCGCGCGTCGTAGCTGGCGGCGGACAGGCCCACGCGCGTGCGCGGGCGCGCCCGCTTGGCGGCCGCCGCGGTGGCGGTGACGTAGCGCTCCCACGCCGCGACCGGCAGCCGCCCCAACGCCCGCTCGCCGGCGCCATACGGCTCGTGCACCGGCAGGATCACCTCGGGACGCAGCCGCCGCACGATCTCGTGTACCTCGAGCGCGCGCTGCGCCACGAACGCCGCGGGATCGCTCCGGTACCGACTCGCGGCGTTCGCGGGATAGCTCAGCGTCACCAGCACCGTGGTGCTGTCGCCGCGGATGGACTCGAGCAGCCGCGCGAGCGAGTCGAGCGGCGTCGGGCGCGCCGCGTCGGGCGCCAGCACCAGATGCACGGCCGTGACGCCGAGCGAGTCCACCAGCGGGAGGTCGAAGCGCTGCACGGGCGGCGAGGGCACGTCGTGCAGGTCGGGAAAGAGCCGCAGCCCCACGGCGAATCCGCCATCCGGACGCTCCTGCAGCTGCTCGCGGGCGAGCGGCGCGAAGCTCGCCTGGGCGCGCAGGGCGCGGGGCAGCTCCATGCCCAGCACCATCATGGTGAAGGCGGCGGCCAGCACCGCGAACGTGGCCCGCAGCGTGGCGCTGCCGCGGTAGCGCGCCGGATACGCCGGGGCCAGCATGGGCACCAGCACCGCGAACGGCACGGACAGCGCCGAGAGGCCCAGCGCGAAGCCCACCGCGCCGGCCGCCGCGTTGTCGAGGGCGAGCAGCGGCGCCGGCACGTCCTGGCCGAGCAGCAGCAGGTAGCGCGTGCCCTCCACCAGGGCCAGCACCACGTTGAACACCAGGATGGGCACCCCGATGGCCGGCGTGACGAGCCGCCGCGCCACCGCGTACGCGGACTGCGCCACGTAGACGAGCACCGTGAGGGGCCACACCCACGCGATGGCGAGAATGGAGCGGCCGTAGAGCAGCGACGGCGCGGTGACGGCCACGAGCAGCGCCGGCGCCACGAGGAACGCGGCCAGCGCCGTGAGCAGCGTGAACGGGGGCGGCGCCTTTCGATTGCGCGCCATCAGGCCGCCCAGCCCCACGTCCCAGAGCAGCACGATGACCACGAGCGCCCAGTAGCCGGGCGCGAGCAGCGCGGTCAACCGCGCGTCCGCCGTTCGCTCCGCACCTGGCGCGCCGTGAGGCGGCGGGCGAAGACGTCCACCGCCTTGCGGCCGTCGTGCACGGAGCGCGAGAGCACGTCGAGCAGCAGCAGCTGCTCGCCGGGGAACGCGTGCAGGGCGATGTGGCAGTCGTCCAGGGGTAGCCAGCCGGCCACGGCATCGTTGGGCAGCTGGCGCACCGCGGGCGTGCCCACGGGCGTGAAGCCGGCCGCTCCGGCGGCGGCGATGAGCAGCCCGCTGAGCAGGGGCAGATCGCACAGCTGCGCCGGCGCTACACCCAGAAAATCGGCGGTATAGTGCGTGAAGCCCCGGGGAGGCGTATCCGCGGACATGTCAGGAAAGCCGGACTCGGCGGTGCATCGCCCGGAGGATATGGCTCTCGCGTCGGAACCACAAGCGACCCTCGGGCGACCGGCCCGGTGCGGAGAGGCCGGGGCCGGCTGGCCCGTGACCAGAAGGCCGGGTAGCTTGCGCGCGTGACTCGGCGCACGCTCGTCTCCCTACCCAACCTCATCTCGTTCTGCCGCCTTCCGCTGGCGGTGCTCTTCGTGGGGGTGCCGCATGCCGGCGCCCGCGTGGCGTTGCTGCTGGTGGCCATGCTCACCGACCTGCTGGATGGGTGGATGGCGCGGCGGGCCAACGCGGTGACGCGGGCCGGCGCGCTCATCGACCCGATCGCGGACCGGCTGTTCGTGCTGGCCGTGGTGCTCGCGTACCTCGCGGAAGGGCTGCTCTCGGCGGGGCAGGTGCTGGTGCTGCTGGCGCGCGACATCATGACGGCGGTGGGCTTTGGCGTGGCCCGGAGCGTGAGCTGGCTGCGACCCGTGGAGTTCAAGGCGCGATGGTCGGGCAAGGTGGTCACCGCGCTGCAGCTCAGCACCCTGCTGCTCGTGCTGCTGCGCCCCACGCTCGTGCCGCCGCTCGTCGTGCTGGTGGGTGTGGCGGCGGCGATCGCGGTGGCCGACTACACCCTGGCGCTCTGGCGGGCGCGCGCGCGGTGAGGCGGCGTGGGCTCAAGCGCGCCGCCGTCGGGCTGCTGCTCGCCGTGAGCGCGCCGGGGCATGCGCAGCGCGCCGTGGACCGAGCGCCGAGCTGGGAGGCGCGGGCGGACTACCTGGGCACCCGGGCCGGGGCGGTGCACGGCGGGCTGGGGGCGGCGGTGCCCATGAACTCCTCCGTGCGGCTGGCGGTGGTGGGCGGGGCAGGTGCCACGCTGCGGGACGGCGATCCCAGCGCGCGCGCGGAGGCGGTGCTCCGGCTGCTGCTGGACCCACGCGGGCGGCAGCGGTGGTCGTTCTACGGCGCCGGCGGGTTGGGCGTGCGCTGGGATCGCGGGCTGGCCGG
>DATANT010000078.1:0-5789 GCA_036266115.1 Gemmatimonadaceae bacterium
GACGAGCCGCTCTCCCGCGAGGCCGCCCTCTTCCTCGCCAGCTCGGTGTACTTCAAGGGGAAGTGGCTGGATCCGTTCGAGAAGTCGGCGACGCGGCCGCGCGACTTCACGCTCCACACCGGGCAGCGGGTCGCCGTCCCCATGATGGAGCGGACCGGCTCGATGGCGTATCAACGAGAGCCAGGCTACCAGATGGTACGCCTCCCGTACCGCGGCGGCCGCGTCGCGCTGTACGTGATCCTCCCCGACTCAGGCGCCGCGGACTCGGGCGTCGCGGACGCACTCCTCCAGCGGTTCGCCGAGCACGGCTGGCCGCAGTCGCTCGGCGCGGCACAGATGCGCGACGTGCACCTCATGCTCCCGAAGCTGCGCGCCGAGCTGACCTTGGACCTCCGGCCGCTCCTCGTCGCCCTCGGGGCCGGCGTCGCGCTGGACTGCCAGCGCGCCGACTTCGCCGACCTGGCCGTCGAACGCGAGGCGGATCGGCCGGTGGCGCTGTGCGTGGGCCGGGCGGTCCAGCGCGTCTACCTCGATCTGGACGAGGAGGGGACCGAAGCCGCAGCGATCACTGGGCTCGGTATGACGAACTCCTCCTATCCGCCCCCGCCGATCCCGTTCCTCGTCGACCGCCCGTTCCTGTTCGTGCTGCGGGACGAGAGCAGCGGGGCCGACCTGTTCGTCGGGCGCATCCAGCGGCCGTAGCGGGGCGGCCGGGGTCAGAGGATCTCATCAGGCTGTGGGCACCGACGCAAAACGGCTCCGAATCATGGCGATTCGGAGCCGTCTCTATCTTCCTGTGGTTCTTCGATTTACGAGAGAGCGGGCGACCGGACTCGAACCGGCGACGTCCAGCTTGGGAAGCTGGCATTCTACCAACTGAATTACGCCCGCGAAGCGCCCCCGACCAGCCCAACCTACCCGCCGCCGGCGACCGTCCCAATATCGCATGCCCAGCAATCGAGCGGAAGCCCTGCCCCTCCCCGCTCGCTCGCCTGCGTCCGAGAACAAAAAGGCGAGGCCCCGCGGTTCCGGGGCCTCGCTCTGGTAGAGAGCCACCGGTCAGGATTGAACTGACGACCGCTCGATTACGAATCGAGTGCTCTACCACTGAGCTACGGTGGCGACCTTCATCTCACCTACGTGGAGGACCTGCATGCCCTGGCGCGGATTCGAACCGCGACGCCTTTCGGCACCACCCCCTCAAGATGGCGTGTCTACCAGTTTCACCACCAGGGCAACGACGACGCTGTCACGCCATCATCCTACTCCCAAGTCCTGCTACCAACGGGGCCGACGGGGTTCGAACCCGCGACCTCTCGAGTGACAGTCGAGTGCTCTAACCAAGCTGAGCTACGGCCCCTCATCACGGCCGGGCGACCGGCGCCGCTCGCACCCGCCGAGCGTCCCGACCCTACCCGCCGTACCCATCTCCTGCCCAAAACCACCCACTCTGGCAGGTCTCCCACGATAGCCCGTAGGGGAATCGAACCCCTCTCTGCACCGTGAAAGGGTGCCGTCCTAACCGATAGACGAACGGGCCATGATCTCGGCCCGTGACCGGCTCGTTCGTCCAGCTCCGGGCACCGTTCCCTGCGCACTCCATTTCAACGCCCTGCCCACCTCGTGCAACGGGCAGCATAGCGGTAACGGGATTCGAACCCGTGTTCCGGCCTTGAGAGGGCCGTGTCCTAGTCCCCTAGACGATACCGCCGTGATCTCGCGCCAATGGCCACCGGCCATCGCGGAGCAACCTGGTCCCGCGGCGAGCACCCTGCGCTCGCTCCCAAACTCACACGGGCCACCGACCGCCGGCGACCCGCGCCCGTCCATCGTTCTCAGTCTCGAGCAGGCCCGGAGGGAATCGAACCCCCAACCGCCGGTTTTGGAGACCGGTGCTCTACCAATTGAGCTACGGACCTTCGTCCGATTGCGCTGCGACGCAACCCGGGCCCCGCTTCCAGCGATCCGCCTTCAGGGCGTCCCGCTCGGAGGAGGCGCAGGGTGACTGACGGGAATTGAACCCGCAACCCCCGGAGCCACAGTCCGGTGCTCTAACCAATTGAGCTACAGTCACCATGTGCGCGGCGCCGCCGCCATGCTGCCGGCGACCGGCCGCTCGCCTCTGCGGAACGCCGTCCCGTAGAGGCCTTAACTCTAATCGCGCACGTGAATCGAATCAACCCGTCCTGCCCGCCTCTTTCACGCCTCGCATCGGCGCCGAGGGTACGCCTCGCCAGCGGGCCGGGCGCGATCAGTCCTTGGCGCGATCCAGATACTCGCCGGTGGTCGGATTCACCCGCACCCGCTCGCCGGAGCTGATGAACTCGGGCACGTTCACGGTCACGCCGTTCTCGAGCTTGGCGGGCTTGGAGCTCGCGTTCTTGGTGGCCGACTTCATCACCGGCGCCGTCTCCACGATCTCGAGCGTGAGCGAATTCGGCAGGTCGATGCCGATGGCGCGCCCGTTGTAGTACTCGGCCAGGATCTTCATCCCGCCCTGCATCCATGGCGCGGCGTCGCCCAACGCTTCCTCGTCCATCTCGAGCTGGTCGTAGTTCTCGGTATTCATGAAGTGGTAAGTGTCCCCACCCTGATACAGGAACTCCAGCTCGTGCGTCTCCATGTTCGCCTTCTCGATGGAATCGGCGGCGCGGAAACGGTGCTCGAACGAGTTGCCCGTGCGCAGGTTCTTGAGCTTCGCCTGCACCATCGCCCGGAGGTTGCCCGGCGTGTGATGGCGGAACTCGATCACGCGGCACGGATCGCCCTCGAACACGAGGACCATCCCGCGGCGGATCTGCGTGGCCGGCATTGCCATGGTGTCGATACCCGAATATGAAGTCCGAAAAGCGTCTAAAGCCAGATAACCTTTAACTTTAGCAGACTGGAAGAGGCTGGTCAAGCGCGGTCGTCGAGGCGCTCCAACACCGGTGCGAGCGAGGGCCACAGGTTGCCGGCCGCGCGCACCGCGCCCTCCGCGTTGGGATGGATGCCATCGCCCTGGTTGAGACCTCGCTCCCCCGCCACCCCCTCCAGCAGGAAGGGCACGAGGGTGGCGCCGGTGCGCCTGGCGACCTCGGGAAACAGCGCGCGGAACCGCGTCGTATAGGCCACACCCAGATTGGGCGGCGCCTCCATCTGCACCACGAGCACCGGCGCACCGGGCAGCGCCGCCTGCACCGTTCTGACGATCGCCAGCAGGTTCTCACGCGTGGAGTCCGGATCCACGCCGCGCAACCCATCGTTCGCCCCGGTCTCGATCACCACCGCGCCGGCCGGCTCCCGCAGCAACCAGTCGATGCGGCGCCGCAGGCCGGCCGACGTCTCTCCACTCAACCCCGCGTTCACGATGCGCGCCCGGTAGCCCGCCGAATCGGCCATGCGCTGCAGCACCGCCGGATACGCCTCGGCCGGATCCAGCCCCAGCCCCGCCGTGAGGCTCGTCCCCGCGATCAGCACCACCGGGGCGGCGGCCACGGTGCTATCGTTCCCGGAGCGCGGCACGCTCGTCGTGGTATCGGACGTTGCCGGAGTCGCCGCGACGCTCGCGGCGGTGCCGGACGCGGTGCCGGCGGTACCGCCCGGGGCATTCTCGGGCACGCTCCCGCTGCATGCGGCACACCACCCCGCCACGGCCACCATCGCCACCCGCCGCACCCAGCGCTCTCGCCCGTTCACTCGCCTCACTCGAACCGCTTCTCGCATGCTCGTTGCCCGTGGGTTGACCAAGGAATATCAGAGTGGCGACCATCGCCTCACGGTACTTCGCGACGTCTCGTTCGCCGTACCACAAGGCACCTTCCTCGCCATCGTCGGGCCATCGGGCAGCGGCAAGACGACGCTGCTCGGCCTCCTCGCCGGCCTCGATACCCCGACCAACGGCACGGTGGTCCTGGACGGAGCCGAGCTCACGCGACTGAGCGAGGACCAGCGGGCCCGGCTGCGTGGCGAGAAGGTCGGCTTCGTGTTCCAGAGCTTTCAGCTCATCCCCACGCTCACGGCGCTCGAGAACGTGCAGGTGCCACTCGAGCTGCGCGGCGAGCGCGATTGCGAGCCGCGTGCCCGTGAGCTGCTGGAGCGCGTGGGCCTCGCCGACCGCACGAGCCACTACCCCAATCAGTTGTCCGGCGGCGAGCAGCAGCGCGTGGCCATCGCCCGCGCCTTCAGCAACCGCCCCCGAATACTCTTCGCCGACGAGCCCACGGGCAACCTGGACGCCGGCACCGGCGCGCGCATCGTGGAGCTGCTCGAACGGCTCAATCAGGAAGACGGCGCCACCGTGGTACTGGTGACGCACGACGCGGAGCTCGCCGCGCGCGCCGGGCGCGTGATTCGCATGGGCGACGGGCGCGTGCTGGGCGACACCGAGCGCGAGCCGGCGCCCGCCGGCGATGCCAGCGCCCCGCTGGCGGCGCTGGAGCAGGAACTGTGAGCGTGCGCCCGTGAACCGCTTCCGCTCGCTCGCGGGGCTGGCCTGGCGCGAGAGCCGCACCGCGCGGCGCCGCCTGCTGCTCTACATGTCGTCCATCGCGCTCGGCGTGGCGGCGCTCGTGGCCATCGACTCGTTCGCCGGCAACGTCACGCGCTCCATCCGCACGCAGTCGCGCGCGCTGCTGGGCGGCGACCTGGCGTTCTCCGCCCGCACGGGCTTCCCGCCACCCATCGACTCGCTGCTCGATTCGCTGAACGCGCACGGCACGCCGGTCGCGCGCGTCACGACGTTCGCCTCCATGGCGAGCGTGCCGCGCACGGAGCGCACGCGCCTGGCGCAGGTGCGCTCGGTCACCGACGGCTATCCGTTCTACGGCGACATCGTCACCCGCCCCGCGGGCCAGTGGGCTCGGCTGCACGCCGGCCGCCACGCGCTGGTGGACCCGTCGCTCCTGCTCTCGCTCGACGCGCAGGTGGGCGACACGCTCACCCTGGGCTACGGGCGCTTCGTCATCCTGGGCGCGCTGGAGAGCGTGCCGGGCGACCCGGGCATTGCCGCGGCCATCGGGCCGCGCGTCTTCATCTCGGCCCGCTACGTGGGCGAGACGCAGCTCCTGGGCTTCGGCAGCCGCGCCGAGTACGAGGCGGTGGCTCGGGTGCCGGAGGGGATCACGCCGGAGCGCTTCATCGAGCCGCTGCGGCCGCGCTTCCAGCAGGCGCGCGTGCGCGTGCGCACCGTGGCCGAGAACGAGCTCAATCTCACCGACGCCATCGGAGAGCTGAGCGACTTCCTGGGCATCGTGGGGCTGGTGGCCCTGCTGCTCGGCGGCATCGGCGTGGCGAGCGGCGTGAGCGCCTTCGTGGCGCGCAAGATCGACACGGTCGCGGTGCTGCGCTGCCTGGGCGCCACGAGCGGACAGGTGCTGGTCATCTACTCCGCGCAGGCGGCGCTCATGGGGCTGGCCGGTGCGGCCGCCGGCGCCGCGCTGGGCGTGGCCATCCAGTTCGCGTTACCGGGGGCGGTGCGCGACTTCCTGCCGGTGGACGTGCAGGTACAGGTGGAGCCCGCGGCCATCCTGCTCGGACTCGGCGTGGGGCTCTGGGTGGCGCTCGTCTTCGCGCTGCGCCCGCTGCTCGCGCTCCGCACCGTCTCACCGCTCCAGGCACTGCGGCGAGACACGGACGACACCGCGCTCCGCGGCCGGCGTCTGGACCCGCTGCGGCTGCTGGTGGACGGGGCGCTCGCCGCCACCGTAGTCGGGCTCGCGTTCGCGCGGACCGAGTCGTGGCAGGACGGCGCGGCGGTGAGCGTGGGCATCGCCGGCGTGCTGCTCGTGCTCTGGCTGTCGGCGGGGCTG
>DATANT010000079.1:0-3634 GCA_036266115.1 Gemmatimonadaceae bacterium
GCGCGGCGGCCGGGCGTCTGACGGTGCGCCCCAGCCCACCGGCCAGCGACGTCGCCGCGCGCGACGCCGCGCCTGGACTCCACGCCCTCGGCATCGCGCGCCGGCGCGACGCCCTGCTCTACGTGCCCGCCGGCTATCGCGCGGACCACCCGGCGCCGCTCGCCGTGATGCTGCACGGGGCCGGTGGCGCCGCGGAGCAGGGCATGTCGCTGCTGCGCGGGCTGGCCGACGCCGCGCACATCGTGCTGCTCTCGCCGGCCTCGCGGAGCACGACGTGGGACGTCGTTCGCGGCCCGTTCGGCCCCGACGTCGCCTTCATCGACGCGGCGCTCGCCGCGACCTTCCGGCGCTGCGCCATCGCCCCCGACCGGGTGGCGGTGGGCGGATTCTCCGATGGCGCGTCGTACGCGCTGTCCCTCGGGCTCACCAACGGTGACCTGTTCACGCACATCATCGCCTTCTCGCCGGGTTTCATGGTGCCCGCGAGCGAGGTGGGACGACCGCGCTGCTACGTGTCGCACGGCACGCAGGACACGGTGCTTCCCATCGACCGGTGCAGCCGGCGGATCGTGCCGGTGCTCCAGCGCGCCGGGTACGACGTGCGCTACCGCGAGTTCGACGGACCGCACACGGTGCCTCCCGACATCGCGCGCGACGCCGTGGACTGGCTCACCGCGGCGCCGGGTTGAGCGGCGCCGCTCGCCACGCTCGCCACGCGCCCCACGCTCGCCGCGGATGACCGATGCGGATCGTCCGCCGCGGCTCATGTGGGCATGGAGCGTGCACGCAGCCCGGTGCGCGCGACGGCACGCGAGGCGATGTGGCCAGGCGGTACGCTGGAGTCTCCCGGCGGACGGCGCGACGCGAACTTCGGCGGGCATCACATGTCGCTCAAGACACTCGAGCGGGCCTGGCGGCGCGTGTGGATCGTGGGGCTCACCCGGCTGCTGGCCTTCAGGGGCACGGGCCGGCCGGCGCCGCCGGATTGGGATGCGCGTCCGTACCGCGTGCTGTTCCTGCGCCACGACCGGATCGGCGACATGATCGTCTCCACGGGGCTCCTCCGGGCCATCGCGAGCGCCCACGCCACCATCCGCCTCGACGTGCTCGCATCACCGAGCAACGCGCCGGTGGTGCGCTGCGATCCGCACGTGACCGAGGTGCTCACCGTGGACGTGCGCCATCCCTGGCGCTCCCTGGGGCTCATCCGGCGGCTGCGGGCCGCGCGCTACGATGCGGTGGTGGATTGCATGCCCACGGCACCGTCGGTCACCACGCTCCTGCTCATGCTCGCGGCGGGCGCGCCCGAGCGCGTGGGCGTGGCCGGACGCGGCAACGACGCCGCGATGACCATCGCCGTGCCGCCGCGGCGTGGGGCGCGGCACATCATCGACCATCTCGCCGCACTGGCCGCCGCCTTTGGCGTGGACGTGGACGCCACCGACTTCTCACCGGCGCTGGCGCTCGCCCCCGAGGAGCTCGCGCGCGCTGGCGCGCTGTGGCCCGCGCACGACCACGGCTCGCCACCCGCTCGCCGCCTGCTCGTGAACGTGTCGGCCGGCAAGGCGGCGCGGCAGTGGCCCACGGCGTCGTTCGTGGAGGTGCTGCGCGGCGCGCGTGCGCGCTTTCCGCACGTGCAACTGCTGCTCATGGGCACGCCCGACGAGGGCGAGCGCATCGCGGCCATCGCCGAGCGTACGGGCGTCGCGACCGCGCACACCGCCACGCTGCGCGACGCGCTCGCCCTCGTCGCCACCGCCGACGTCGTGCTCACGCCCGACACGAGCATCGCGCACGCGGCCAGCGCGCTCCGCAAGCCCACGGTGGATCTCCTCCTGCACGGCCGGGCCGTGGGGTGGGGGCTCTACCGCACCCCGGGGCACAACATCGAGAGCGCCGACGAGACGCTCGCGTCGCTGCCGGCGGCGCCGGTGCTCGCCGCCCTCGTGGATCTCCTGCGCTCGCTGGAGCCCGCGATCGAGCCGCGGGTGGCGGAGCCTCGGGTGGCGGTCGCCACGCCGCCCCCGCGCCCCGTCCTCGGGACCGACGTGGCTCCGTCGCCCGACGGGCGCGCCTGAGGGCGCGGCGGCCGCGCCAGCGACCGGCCCCCGGAAGGCTGCGCGTCCGCGGTGACCGCGCGGTTTCGGGGTCGTCCACATTCTGGATGCGTGGCCGTGCCCGCCCGCCACGCTGGCAGTCACCGTAGCACGCGCGGCGCCCCCCCGCTCACGCCCCTTCTCGCATGCCGCGCCGACCGCCAGCCCCAGCTCCAACTCCGCCACGCCGCTCGCGATGGCTCGCCTCCGCGCAGCCGCGGACGCTCATCGCGCTCCTGCTGCTCGGCGCCGCACACCTGAGCGGTGGGCCGCGCCAGGCGGCCGCGCAGGGCACCGTGCTCCTGCAGGGCCTGGCCGACGCCGAGCTCTGGGCCACCGACTCCGGCTCCATCCTCCTCACGCGCAACCACGGACGCCCCGGCGCGCTCGGCCGGCTGCATCTGTGGGGCGCGGCGGAGCTGGGGTCGCGCGTGGTGGTCTACGCGGCCGGCACCGGCGAGGCCGGGCCGGCGCGCGGTGAGGAGGGCGCCGAGTGGTACACCGACATGGCCGGGGTGCGCGTCATGCAGTCCAGCGCGCTCGTGCTGGACGTGGGCAAGATGTCGCACCCGGTGGGCGCGTTCGCCAGCCGGCGGCTCTCGATGCGCAACCCGCTGATCGGCGTGCCCGATGGCTATCCGGTGCGGTATCCGCTCGGCGTGCAGCTCTCCGGCGCGCGCGGCCGGGTGGACTACCGCGCCGCGGTGGTGTCGCTGCCGGTGACCCACGACGCCTACTCACCCGAGCCCACCGAGACGGCCCGCCCAGCGCTGGGCGGGGGCTTCACGCCCACCACCGGCGTACGCGTGGGCGCCTCGGCCACGTGGGGACCGTACCTGCGGCGCGACCTGCCCGCGGCGCTGCTCGCGGGCCGCTCGTGGCGGGCGTACACCCAACAGGTGGGCGCGGTGGACGTGCAGGTGAGTCGCGGATACCTGGAGCTGCGCGGCGAGCTGGGTGCGTCGCGCTACGAGGTGCCCGGCAATTCCAGCGGCCGCACCATCATCACGAAGGGTCTCACATACTTCGCCGACGCCAGGTACACGCTGACACCGCGGTTCTTCGTGGCGGGTCGGCTGGAGCGCAACGACTATCCGTACATCCAGCCCGCCTCCGACACCACGTGGATGGCGAACGCGACGAACATGTACAACGGCGAGCTGGGAGCGGGGTTCCGCCTGGACGCGCGGACGCTGCTCAAGGCGTCGGTGCGGGCGGACCGGTGGTACGTGCCGGCCGCGATGCGCGACGTGCTGCCCAACGGCACCGCATTCGCGCTGCAGGTCTCGCGCACGTTCGACGTGTTCGACGCCGCGCTCTGGGGTAGCCGGTAGCGAGAGCCGGGCGCACCGGCGGGGCGCGGCAGCAGCCCGTCGCTGTCATCCCGCGGGAGCGAGCCCCCAATTGTCATCCCGCAGGAGTGCGCGGCCCGCAGGGCATCCCACCTCTTGTCATCCCGCAGGAGCGTCGAAGACGCGAGTGTCGGGATCGCCTTCCCATCCCGTGATGCGCGTCCGCCGTGCCGGCCTGCCTGCCGC
>DATANT010000080.1:0-2386 GCA_036266115.1 Gemmatimonadaceae bacterium
GCCGGGTTGTTGGGATGGATGGTGGCGAGCAGGATGTTCAGGTACGGGTTGCGCGGGCCGTCGGAGCCGAGCGCCACCGGGATGCCGCGCTCGACGAGCGATCGGAGCGGCCCGTACGCGGTGGTCCGCGCGCCCAGCCGCGCGCCCATGATGTGGGGCAGCGCGAGGTGCGAGGGGTTCTGCACCACGACGACGCCGAGGCGCCGTGCCAGCGGCTGCAGGTCGGCGGCCAGCCCGTCGCCGTGCTCCAGTCGCACGCGCCGCCGGCGCCACGCGGAATCGTTGTCGGCGCGCGCCATGAGCGAGAGCACGAGCGCGGCGGTGCTGTCCCCGGACACGTGCACCATGAGCTGCTCATCGCTCGCGCGGGCCTCGGCGACGATGGCCGCGATCGTGTCGATGGGGAAGTACGACTGGCCCACGTGCCCCGCGCGGTCGGCGTACGCGGCACGCTGCACGGCCAGCCGTTCCACCGGAGTGCCGTCCAGGACCCACTTCACGCCGCTCACGGGAATGTTCGTGCTCCGCTGGCGCTGCCGCTCGTCGTTCCACTCACCGGTGAGGCGCCCCGCGGACGTGGTGGCCGGCATCGGGATCACGCGCACGCGAACGGGCAGCTCGGCGGCGCGGATCACGCGCATCGCGCGCGCGGGATCGAACGTGCCGGACATGTCCTGCACCGACGTGATGCCGAACCGCACCATCTCGTCGCCGGCGCCGCGCAGCGTGCGCACCAGCGTGCTGTCCTGTTGCGCGGCTTGGATGGTGCGCCGCGCGTTCCACGCCGCGTACCCGTGCAGCAGACCGTCGATGCGGCCAGCTTGGTCCCGCCCGTACCAGCCGCCCACCGGATCGCGCGCCGTGTCCGCCACTCCCGCGATGCGCAGCGCGGCCGTGTTCATCACCGTGCCGTGCCCGGTCCAACCCTGGAGCCACACGGGATGCGCGGGCGCGACGCGGTCGAGCGCCGCGCGTCGGGCGGCCGGGTCGTCCAGCACGGTGGTCCCGACCGATGCGTAGATCCACGTGCCGGCCGGCGTGCGCCGCGCGATGGCGGCCACCGAATCGGCCACCTGCGCGAAGGCGGGATCTGGCATCGGGCTCTCGGAGAACGCGTCGGGTGTGCCGAGCGGCCCCCATCCCAGATGGTCGTGCGCGTCGTTGATGCCGGGGATGACGACGCGGCCGGCGAGCTCGATGCGACGGGTGGACGGCGCCGCGAGCGCCTGGATCTCGGCGCTCGTGCCCACCGCCACGATGCGCTCACCCCGGATGGCGAGCGCCTGGACCCAGGGGCGGGCGGAGTCCGCCGTGAAGATCCTGCCGCCCGTGAGGACGAGGTCGGGCGCGTTGCTCGCCGGCGACTGCGCACCGGTGGACGCCGCGTGGGCGCAGAGTGCGACGAGGACGGCGGCGAGACGGCGCGGGGCCACGGGCGACCTCAGTGGTGGGAGGGCGCCTACGATGCCGGTCCCGGGCTCGGCTGTCAAATGGCGTGCGTCCCCCGCGGTCGGCTGGGGCCGACCACCCGCGTCACTCGGGCAGCTTCTCCCTCGCCGTCGGGAACGGCGGCAGGGGATACGCGCCGATCTTCTCGGACGTGTACTCGCTCGCCCAGAAGTCCGGCGGCCCCTCGCTGTCCTCCACCCGGTTGCGTACCGGCTTCACGCCGCGCTTGAGATACGCCGCGATGTCCCACAGCTCCTGGTCGCTCATGTGTCGCCACTCGGGCCAGGGCATGGGAGGCGCGAGGTACTTGGGGTTCGCCGGAAAGTTGCCCTGGCCGGGCACCCTGGAGGTGATCTCCACGTCCGGCGTCTCGCCCGGCCGCAGGCCGTAGCGCAGGGAGTTGAAGATCTGGCGCTCGCTGAAGCGGCCCATGCCGGTGCTGTTGTCCGGCGTCAGGTTCCGGGCTCGCGTCCTGAAGCACGGGGTCGCGTCCGGCTTCGTGGCGCAGGGCCCGATCAGGAACACGTCGTCCGGGCTCCGCGCGCCGGCCAGCCACCCCTCCGCCGCCGGGTTGTCCCCGCCGCCGTGGCACCCGGCGCAGGCGTGGGTGACCGTCAGCAGTCGGCCACGACGCACCTGCTCCATCGGGTCCGGCGCGGATCGCGCGTCGTGGCCGGTCTGGAGCACCGGAGCCGCCGTGAGCTCGCCGCGGCTGGACGCGACCGCGAGCCCCACGCACGCGCCAACGACGACGACGGCCAGCAGCGATCCGGAATATCTGATTGCAGTGCTCGACGATCTCATGTCCGCGTCCTGGTCAGGGTGTGACTTCGAGCACGCCCATCATCCCGTGATCCTCATGGTCCAGGATGTGGCAATGGAACATCCACTTCCCGGGGAAGTCGTCGTAGCGCACGATGAAGCGCGCCGTCTCATG
>DATANT010000081.1:0-11503 GCA_036266115.1 Gemmatimonadaceae bacterium
TCGGGCGCCGCGCGCAGCGCCGCGACCACCTGGCTGTTGACGGGAGCGACGAGGGCGAGGGCCGGGTGCGGACGCGGTGGTGGATCGCGAGGTGACGCCGGCTCACCGTGCCGGCGTCACCTCGCTCGCCCCGCACCCACACACGCCCTGCTACCGTGCGCGCATCGCCCGCGCCCCGCCGCCGGCGCGCCCGGACCTACGCCTCCCAGGGCAGGCCGGCCCGGCCGAAGTGCCCGTAGTTGGTGGTCTCGCGATAGATCGGGCGGCGCAGGTCGAGGCGCTCGATCATCGCGTTCGGGCGGAAGTCGAAGGTGTCTGCCACGAAGCGCTCGGCGGTCTGGGCGTCGCCCGTGCCGAACGTCTCCACGCGCACCGACACCGGCTGCGCGCGCCCGATGGCGTAGGCCACCTGCACCTCGCAGCGGTGGGCGAGCCCCTCCCGGATCACCTGCCGCGCGACGAAGCGGCCGAAGTAGGCGCCCGAGCGGTCCACCTTGGAGGGGTCCTTGCCCGAGAACGCGCCACCGCCGTGGCGCCCCATTCCACCGTACGTGTCCACGATGATCTTGCGTCCCGTCACCCCGCAGTCGGCCGACGGGCCGCCCTGCGCGAAGCTGCCCGTGGGGTTCACGATCACCTCGATCGCGCCGTGGTGCCAGTCGCCCAGCACCTGCGGGATCACCTCGCGCTCCAGATGGGCGCGGATGTCCGCCTGGGCCGTGTCGGCCGCGTGCTGCGTGGAGACGAGCACCGTGCGCACCTCGGTGGGCCGCCCGGTGGCCGCGTCGTACGCCACCGAGACCTGCGTCTTGGCGTCGGGGCGGAGCCAGGGGTGGCGGCCGGACCTGCGATCGTCGGCCAGCCGCCGGGCCAGCGCGTGCGCGAGCAGGATGGGGAGCGGCATGAGCGCGGAGGTCTCGTCGGTGGCGTAGCCGAACATGAGCCCCTGGTCGCCCGCGCCGCCCACGTCCACGCCCTGAGCGATCTCCGGCGCCTGCTGCGAGAGCAGCTCGGTGACCTGCACGCCGTCCGCGTTGAACGACTCCGCGGGATCCGTGTAGCCGATGTGGCGGATGGCCGCGCGCGCCACCGCCGCGTGGTCCACGTTGGCGGCGGAGGTGATCTCGCCGGCGAGCACCACGTGGCCGTCCTTGCACAGCACCTCGCACGCCACGCGCGCGCCGGCGTCCTGCGCCAGGTGGGCGTCGAGGATGGAGTCGGCGATGAAGTCGCACACCTTGTCGGGGTGCCCTTCGGAGACCGACTCGGAGCTGAAGACGTGCAGTGCCGCGGCGGCGGCCGTGGCGGGATGCGGATGGATGATGCTGGCCATACTCGGTCCGGGAGTGGAAAGGTACGTCGCCAGCCGAGGTCGAGAATGCGAAACGGCCCGCGACTCTGGTAGGTCGCGGGCCGTTCGCCGCGACTTAGACGGGTAGCCCGGGCGAACCCGGTGCGCGGCCCGTCAAGTCGGGGAAATCGCCGCGCTCCTGCAACCTCACGGCGGTGCGGCGGTCTGTCAATGGCCGTCGAGCATGACCTCGCCACGCCGCGATCCGGCGTGGCGAGGGGCCGGATCATGCCGCGCGCGACGGCCGGGCCGCGATCACGCGAGCACGATCACGCGAGCACGATCACGTGAACCCCGCCCACGGCGCGAGCAGCCACACGGCCACCGCCACCACCACGATGGAGATCGCGTCCAGCAGCAGCCCCGCCCGCATCATCTGCCGCACGGTCACCTGACCGGAGCCGAAGATGATGGTGTTGGGCGGCGTGGCGATAGGAAGCGCGAAGCCGGTGGACGCGGCGAGCGCGGCCACGAGCATGAGCACGATGGGCGGCTGCCCCACGGCCTGGCCCAGCGCCGCCGCCACCGGCATGGCCATGGAAGCCACGGCGGTGTTGGACCCCACCTCGCTCAGCAACAGCACCGCGGTGGCGATGCCGGCGAACAGCACTGGCGTGGGCGCGCCGGCCAGCCCCTCCATCAGCGTGCCGAGCCAGCGCGCGAGCCCGGTGCTCTCCATGGCCGCGGCCAGCGAGAGCCCGCCGCCGAAGAGCAGCAGAGCGTCCCACGGAATGCGACGGGCCTCCGGCCAGGTGATGAGTGGGCGCACCTCGCCCTGGCGCGTACGCCCGGGGAGCACGAAGAGCAGCACCGCGGCCGCAATGGCGATGGAGGCGTCGGTGACGCCGGGCGCCAGCTGCGTGAGCCCGGGCACGTGCACGGCGCCCAGCTCCTTGGGCTCGCGGAACATCCAGGCGAGCGCGGTGAGCGCGAACACGGCGATGGTGCGCCGCTCGCCACCGCGCAGCGGCCCGAGCGCCTGGCGCCGCTCCGCCACCACGCTGCCCGCGCCCGCGCCCAGCGTGGCTCGCGAGCGGTGGAGCACGAAGACGAGCAGCGCCCAGCAGGTGGGGAGCAGCACGAGCGCCACCGGCAGCCCCACGGCCATGAAGCGGGCGAAGTCCACCTCGCGGCCCACGAGCTCGCGCGCCGCGCCGGCGAAGATGAGGTTGGGCGGCGTGCCCACGAGCGTGGCCATGCCGCCGATGGAGGCCGCGTAGGCCACGCCCAGCATGAGCGAGGTGCGGAGCGCGCGGCCGTCGGCGTCGTCCGCGGCCAGCGCGCCGATGGCGAGGGCGATGGGGTACATCATGGCCGCGGTGGCGGTGTTCGAGATCCACATGGAGACGAACGCCGTGGCGGCCATCACGCCGAACACCGCGCGCCGCGGGCCCACGCCGATGGCGGCCAGGATGGAGAACGCGATGCGCTGATGCGCGTTCCACTGCGCGAGCGCGGTGGCCAGCAGGAATCCACCCAGGAAGAGGAACACCAGCTCGTTCGCGTATGGCGCCGCGGCCTCTCGCGCGCTGGTGACGCCGAGGAGCGGAAAGAGCGCCATGGGCAGCAGCGATGTGGCGGCCAGCGGCACCGCCTCGGCAATCCACCACACCGCCATCCAGGCGCCGATGCCGAGCACCTGGCGCGCGGCCGGCGCCAGCGCGGCGGGCGCGACGAGGAGCACCAGGAGATAGGCCGCCGGCCCGGCGAGCAGGAGCAGCGTGCGCTGGCCCGGCCGGGTGGGCGGGATGTCGGCGTGGGTCATGTGAGGGAGAAGGACAGGAGACAGGAGCCAGGAGACGGAAGCACGGCGACAGAACGGCGGCGGAACGGCGGAAGGACAGCCGAGGCGCAGGAGCATCCGGCCTCCTGCCCTTCGTCCCCTTCCGTCGCCTGGCTCCTGACTGCCGTCTCCTGCGTTGGGCGCCTCAGAACTCGCCGATGAAGCCGATCTCCGGCTCCAGCCGGTGGCCGAACTTCTGCTCCACCGCGTCCTGCGCGGTGCGGATGAGCGTGCGCACGTCCGCGGCGGTGGCGTTGCCCAGGTTCACCATGATGTTGGCGTGGATGTGCGAGATGGCAGCGCCACCCACGCGATAGCCCTTGAGCCCGCACTGGTCCACGAGCCGGCCGGCGCCCACGCCCTCGATCTTCTTGAAGATGGAGCCCGCGCTGGGATGGAACTGCAGCCACGGATGCCGTGCCCCGCGCCAGCTCAGGTTCTCCTGGATCACGCGGTGCATGGTGCCCGGATCCCCCGGCGCGAGCTGGAACGTGGCGGCCAGCACGATGTCGCGGCGGTGATGGAACACGGAGTCGTCGTAGCCGAAGCGCACGTAGTCGGGGCCCACCACGGCACGCGCCCCTTCCTCGGACAGGATCTCGCACGACTCGAACACCTCGGCGATGAACATCGTGCGCTCGCGCTCGGGGGCCGGCGAGAGGAAGTGCAGGTTCTGCCAGATGGCGCCGCCCACGGTGCTCGGGATGCCGGCGTAGTGCTCCAGCCCGGACCAGCCCCGCTCCACGGCCTGCGGGATGAGCTCGGAGACCACGGCCCCGCTCTCCACCCAGAGGCGGCCGTCGTCGTGGAACCGGAGGTGCCGCGCGACGTTGCGGATGACGAGCCCGCGAAAGCCCCGATCGCCCACGAGGATGTTGGCGCCGAGGCCGAGGACGAACCAGGGAACGTCGAGCTCGCGCGCGGCCGTGACCGCGTTTGCGAGCTCGTCACCCGTTGTGGCATCGTACAGGAGATCCGCCGGACCCCCGATGCGGAAGGTGGTGTACGGAGCGAGCGATTCGTCGCGCCGGAGCCGCTCGGTGCCGAGCCGCGCTTCGAGCGCGTCGGCGACGCTTGGGGAGACGGAAACTGACATGGCGTTCAATGAAACACCGCGTCCGCCCCGGCCGCCAGCGGCCGGGCACGGCGTAGCACCCTCGCGTCCCCTGGAGCCCGCATTGCCCACACTCCCCGTTCGCGCCGGCCGTTCCGGCGCCGGCCGCCTGCGCCGCCTGCTCGCCGCCGCGGTGCTCGCCCTCCCCCTGGCCGCGGTGGCGCGGCCGGCCGCGCTGCCGGCGCAGCAGCGCGCCGACCTGGAGCGCATCCTGCAGCGCCACGTGCTGCCCAACGGCCTGGAGGTGATCGTCGTGGAGAGCCACGGCGTGCCGCTGGCCACCGTGGAGCTCACCGTGCGCAACGGCGCCTTCACGCAGACGCCGGAGTACGCCGGCCTGGCGCACATGTACGAGCACATGTTCTTCCGGGCCAGCGAGGAGTACCCGCGGCCGGGCGGCTTCATGGAGCGCGCCTCGGAGATGGGCGCCGTGTTCAACGGCACCACGCGCGAGGAGCAGGTGAACTACTACCTCACCGTACCCGCGGACAGCGTGCAGCCCGCCATGGAGCTGCTCAACGCGTCGGCGCGCGCACCGCTCTTCCTGCCGCAGGAGCTCATGCGCGAGCGGCAGGTGGTGATCGGCGAGTACGACCGCGCGGAGTCGAGCCCGTTCTTCGACTTCGAGAACGCCATGACGCGCGCGTTGTACCCCGGAAACTTCAGCCGCAAGAACACCATCGGCGACCGTAACGTGATCGCGAACACCACGCCGGCCATGATGCGCACCATCCAGCACAAGTACTACCTGCCCAACAACTCGGCGCTCATCGTCACCGGGGACGTGGACCCCAAGCGCGTGTTCGCGACGGCGGAGCGGATCTTCGGAAGCTGGGAGCGCGGCCCCGACCCGTTCCAGGTGGATCCGATTCCGGCCATCCCGCCGCTGGCCCGGAGCGAGGCGGTGATCATAGAAAAGCCGGTGAGCGCGGTGAGCGTGATGATCCAGTGGCAGGGGCCCAGCGTGGGCGCCGACCCCGACGCCACCTACGCCGCGGACGTCTTCAGCGACGTGCTCAACGACCCGGCCTCGGGCTTCCAGCAGCGGCTGGTGGACAGCGGGCTGTGGCAGGGCGTGGGGGTGAACTACTACACGCTGAACAACGTGGGCCCCATCACCATCAGCGGCCAGACGACGCCCGACAAGCTGGCCGCGGCGCTCGCCGCGCTGGACAAGGAGCTGGCCGGCTTCGTGAACCCCGCGTACTACTCCACCGAGGAGATGGAGGCGGCCAAGGCGTCGCGCGCGGTGAGCTCGGCGTTCGGCATCGAGCGGGCGTCGGGCCTCACGCACACCATCGGCTTCTGGTGGAGCGTGAAGGACCTGGACTACTTCATGGGATACGTGGACAACATGGCGCAGCAGACGGTGGGCGACCTGGTGGGGTACGCGCGCAAGTACATCGTGGGCAAGCCGCGCGTGGTGGGCGTGCTGCTCTCGCCGCAGGCGCGGCAGACCATCAACCTCACGCCGGCCACGCTGCTCAAGGCCGCGGGGACCGTGCAGTGAGGCGGCCCCTCCGGATGGTGGCGCTGGCGATCGCGTGCGTCGTCGGCGCGGCGCCGGCGCGGGCCCAGCTGGTGCAGCCGCCCGCGCACACCGCGCGGACGATCCCGTCGGCAAGCGCGCCCGACACGCTCACCGAGAGCTTCGAGGTGAGCGGCATCCCCGTGATCCTCCGCCGCGCTCAGGCCAACGAGGTGGTGGCGGCCAACGTCTACCTGCTGGGCGGCACGCGGCAGCTCACGCCGGCCACGGCGGGGCTGGAGGTGTTCCTGCTGGCCGCCTCGGAGCGCGGCACCAGGAAGTACCCCAAGGTGGCGCTGCGCCGCGCCATGGCGCGGCTGGGCACCGGCATCGTGACCGACGCCGCCAAGGACTGGACGATGTTCGGCGCACGCGCCACCGTGCCCACCTTCGACAGCACCTGGACGGTGCTCGCCGACCGCCTCATGGCGCCGACGCTGGAGGCGGCCGAGGTGGAGCAGGTGCGCGACCAGTACCTGAGCGTGGTGCGGCAGCGGCGCGAGAGCCCGGACGCGCTGCTGGAGCACCTGGCGGACAGCGTGGCGTTCGCCGGCTCGTCGTACGGCATCGATCCCACCGGCACCGAGCAGTCCATCGCCGCGCTCACCCTGACGCAGCTTCGCGACTATCAGCGCACGCAGATGGTGAAGTCGCGCATGCTCGTGGTGATCGTGGGCAACGTGGAACGGCCCCAGGTGGAACGGCTGGTGAGCGCCACGCTCGGCAAGCTGCCCGCCGGCAACTACGCGTGGACGCTGCCCCCGCCGCTGCCCGAGGACGGGCCGGCGGCCGCCGTGGAAGCCATGCCGCTGCCCACGAACTACATCCTGGGCTACTTCACCGGTCCCGTGGCCACGAGCTCGGACTACCAGGCCATGCGCATCGCCACGGCGGTGCTCTCGGGGCGGATGTTCAACGAGATCCGCGTCAAGCGGAACCTGAGCTACGCGGCCAACGCACCGTTCAAGGAGTGGGCGTACGGCGTGGGCGGGTTCTACGTCACCACCGTCGCGCCGGACACGGTGGTGATGCTCATGCGCTCCGTGACTCAGGAGCTCAAGCAGGGCACCATCACCGGCGAGGGACTCTCCCAGCTCACCCAGCAGTTCATCACCGAGTACTTCCTGGACAACGAGACGAACGCCGACCAGGCCGACTTCCTGGCGCAGGCGCAGCTCTACCGCGGCGACTGGCGCATCGCCGACGCCTTCGTGGACGAGCTGCGACGGGTGACCCCGGCGGACATCCGGCGCGTGGCGAACCAGTACATCATGGACGTGCGCTGGGCGTACGTGGGCGATCCGCAGCGCGTGCCGAAACGGGAGTTCGGGTCGTTCTGACGCGGGTCGTCATCCAGTGCGCCCGAAAGCCCTCACCCCATGCCGGACCGGCATGGGGTGAGGGCTTTCGGCAGGCCCGTGCGGCGGCGAACCGGAAGTAGCGTCCCGCCGCGCACCATCCGATACTGGAGGTCAACGCCTCACCCGGGAGAAGCTCATGGATTCGGTCCAGGACATTCTCGCCCGCAAGGGCACGGCGGTGATCGCGATGGCACCCAATGCCACGGTGCTGCAGGCGGCCAGGACCATGAACGAGCGCGGCGTGGGTAGCGTCCTCGTCATGTGGGAGAGCCGCCTGGTGGGCGTGTTCACCGAGCGCGACGTGCTGCGCCGCGTGGTGGCGGAGCAGCGCGATCCGGCCACCACCCCGCTGTACGAGGTGATGACGGTCGCGGTGCTCACCTGCCAGCCGGGCACCGGACTGCTGGAGTGCGGCACGCTGATGAGCGAGAACCGCGTGCGCCACCTGCCGGTGCTCGACGACGAGGGCGCGGTACGCGGCATCGTGACCAGCGGCGACCTGCTGGCATTCCAGCTGGCTGACCAGCAGTCCACCATCGCGCACCTCAACCGCTACGTGTTCGACGTGCGGTAGCGACGTTCGGCAGCGGCGCGGCGGCGACGCGCCGCCGCGATGCGCGCGCCGCCCGCCCTTCAGCGCGCGCGCGCGGCGAGCACGTCGCGCACGTCGGCCAGCGAGCCGCCCACGGCGCGCAGCGCCACCAGCGCGTGATAGACGACGTCCGCCACCTCCGCCGCTGCCCGCTCCCTGTCGCCATCCGCGCACGCGGTCACCAGCTCGGCAGCCTCCTCGCCCAGCTTCTTGAGGCGCAGGTTGCGATCCTCGAGCAGGCGCCGCGTGTAGCTCGGGCGGAGTGACGGATCGGCGGCGCCCGGCGCCTCGGGCCGGGCGCGCCGGGCGATCGCCGCGTCCAGCGCGCCCAGCGCGTCGGCGCCCAGCGCATCCGGACCGAAGCACGACACCTGTCCGGTGTGACAGGCCGGACCCGCCGGCCGTACGCGCGCCAGCACGGCGTCGCCATCGCAGTCGGCGGCGAGCGACACCACGTGCTGCACGTTGCCGCTGGTGGCGCCCTTGTGCCAGAGCCCGCGCGTGCGCGAGCGGTAGTGCATCTGGCCGGTGGCGAGCGTGCGCGCCAGCGCCTCGCGATCGGCCTGCGCCACCATCAGCACCGCGCCGCTCGTCGCATCCTGGGCCACCACCGTCACCACGCCGTTCCCCTTCGCCCAGCTCAGCGCGTCCAGGTCCAGCGTCGCACGTGCCGAGGTTCGCGGCGGCGATCCCGACTCCGTCACGTGCTCGGCTCCCGCAACAGCCGGCGCGCCACGCCGGCCAGCCGCGCGTTGGTGGCAATGGCGCTGCCGCCGAACGCGGTGGGCGTGCCGTTCCAGTCGGTGAACACGCCGCCCGCCTCCTCGATGATGGGCCGCACCGCTGCCGCGTCCCACGGCGACATCAGCGGATCCACCATCACCTCGGCGCGCCCGGTGGCCACCATGAGGTAGCCGAAGCAGTCGCCCCAGCTGCGGCCCACCCGCGCCGCGCCGCCCAGGCGATGCCAGCCGTCGCGCCATTCGGGGCGCGCGCCAAAGCGCTCGTCGGTGGTGAGCACCGTGGCCTGGCTCATCTCGTCCACCTCGGAGACGCGACAGCGCTGGTCGTTCCACCAGCACCCCTCGCCCGGCGCCGCCGCGACGATCTCGCCGGCCGCCGGAAAGTACGCGACGCCGGCGAGCACCTCCTCGCCCTCGGCGACGGCCACCAGCGTGCCCCAGAGCGGCACGCCGCGCACGAAGCTCGCCGTGCCGTCGATGGGATCCATGATCCACCGGCGGGGCGCGTCGGGGCGCGTGAGGCCGAACTCCTCACCCAGGATGCCGTCGGCCGGAAAGCGCCGCTCGATCCATGCGCGGGCCGCCGTCTCGGCGGCCCGGTCGGCGATGGTCACCTCGGAGCCATCGGTCTTGCGCTCCACGCGCAGCCGCTGGCGGAAGTGCGACATGGCCTCGTCGCCGGCCAGGCGCGCCACCTCCACCGCGGCCTGCAGCAGCGAGCCGGCCGCGCTCGTCGCGCCGGTCATGCGCGCGCTCCCCGCACCGGCACGCCGGCGCGCGTCAGCTCCGTCTTGATCTCATTCACCGTGGTCACTCCATCGTGTAGGATACCGGCCACCAGCGCCGCGTCGGCGCCCGCCGCCAGCAGCGCGTCGCGCACGTGCGCGGCGTTCCCCGCCCCACCGGACGCGATCACCGGCACGCGCACCGCCTCGGCCACGGCGCGCGTGAGCGCGAGGTCGTAGCCGGTGCGCGCGCCATCCTGGTCGATGCTCGTGAGCAGGATCTCACCCGCGCCGCGCCGCACGCACTCCTCGGCCCACGCCACGGCGTCGAGGCCGGTGGGCGTGCGGCCGCCGTGCGTGAACACCTCGCGCTTCCCGTCCGTCGTCTTCACGTCGATGCTCGCCACCACGCACTGCGAGCCGTAGCGCTCCGCGGCCTCCTGCAGCACCTCGGGCCGCGCCACCGCCGCCGAGTTCACGCTCACCTTGTCGGCGCCGGCGCGCAGCGCGCGGCCCACGTCGTCCGCCGTGCGCACGCCGCCGCCGATGGTGAGCGGGATGAACAGCCGCTCGGCCGTGCGCCGGGCGACGTCGAGCAGGGTACCGCGCGCCTCGGCGCTGGCCGAGATGTCGAGAAAGGTGATCTCGTCGGCGCCCTCGGCCTCGTAGTGCTCGGCCAGGGCCACCGGATCGCCCACGTCGCGCAGCGCCGCGAACTGCGTGCCCTTCACCACGCGTCCGTCCCGGACGTCCAGGCAGACGATGATCCGTCGCGTGAGCATCAGGCGCCGTCGGTGGCTTCGGTGAGCGCCACCGCGCCCTTGGTGGAGAACACGGCGCCGGTCTCCACCAGCGCGTCGCGCACGGCCAGCCCCAGCGCCTTGAACGCGGCCTCCACCACGTGGTGCCGGTCCACGCCGCGCAGCACGCGCACGTGCAGCGTGGCGCGCGCGTTGTCGGCAAAGGAACGCATCCAGTGGTCGTACAGCCCGCTGGGCAGCGGCCCTTCGTAGTACGGGCGGCCGCCCAGGTCCAGCGCGACGTGCACCAGCGCGTCGTCCATGGGAATGGTGCGGTCGCCGTAGCGCGCGGCGGTGGCCGGCGCCAGCGCGGCCACCGCCGCGCCCACCGTGATGGCCACGTCCTCGATCAGATGGTGCCGGAGGTCTCCGCGCGCGTGCAGGTCGAGGTCCAGCCCCGAGTACCGCGCGAGCGCCACGAGCATGTGGTCGAGAAACGGGACGCCGGTGTCCACCTCCGCCACGCCCGTGCCACGCGTCAGCTCCACGCGGATCTTGGTCTCCCTGGTCTCGCGTACGATCACCGTCATGCCGAGTACTCCTCCGCGACCACGCGCGGCTCCAGGGCGCCCGTGTAGAGCGCCATGCCCACCACCGCGGCGCTCACGCCGCGCTCGTCCAGCGCCTCCAGATCGCGCATGCCGCCAATGCCGCCCGACGCGATGAGCGGCAGTCGCGACGACTCCATCAGGTCGTCGATGAGGAACAGGTCCACGCCCTGCATCTTGCCCTCGCGGTGCACGGCGGTCACCAGCACGCCGGCCAGCGGCAGCGCATCGAGCTCCTCCATCACGTCCATCACGTCGCGGGCCAGCGTGCGCGTCCAGCCGCGCGTGACCACGCGACGCTCGCGCACGTCGGCGGCCACCACCAGCACGCCGGGAAAGCGCCCCGCCATGTCGCGCAGCCAGTCCGGGTCCTCCAGCGCGCGCGTGCCCACCACCACCCGCGCCACGCCGTCGTCCAGCAGCGCCTCGATGCGCTCCTCGCTGCGCACGCCGCCGCCGGCCTGCACGAGCGCACCGGTGTCGTGCGCGATGGCGCGCACGAGCGCGGCGTTGGACCCGCGCTCCGTGGCGGCGTCCAGGTCCACCACGTGCAGCCAGGGAAAGCCCAGCCGCGCCCAGCCGCGCGCCACCTCCAGCGGATCCTCCAGCCGAACCGCCTCGTCGGCGTAGTCGCCGCCCACCAGCTGCACGCACGCGCCGTCGCGCAGGTCCACCGCCGGGATCACGATCATGGCCGGGCCTCCTCCACCAGGGTGCGCAGCCAGTGCACGCCGGCCGCGGAGCTCTTCTCGGGATGGAACTGCACGCCCACGGTGCGCCGCACGCGCACGGCCGCGGGAAAGCGATCGTCCTCGTGCGTGCTCCAGGCGATCACCGGGCGCTCGTCCGTCGGCCGGCAGACGTAGCCATTGGCGTAGTAGGCCGTCTCCACCGGCGCCGCGTCGAACGACGGATCGCACGCCTCGTCCACGCTGTTCCACCCGATCTGCGGCGCGCG
>DATANT010000082.1:0-3179 GCA_036266115.1 Gemmatimonadaceae bacterium
GTCGGCATCGGCCACGGGCACGGGCCCGTCGGCGCGCAGCACGTCGCGCTCGCCCAGCAGCGCGGCCAGGTCGCAGGCGAGCGCCGCGTGACCCAGCCGCTCGCCCTCCAGCAGCAGGTGCGCCACGCGCGGATGCACGGCGAGCGCGTTCATGCGCGTGCCATGCGCGGTGATGCGCCCCTCCGCGTCCAGCGCGCCCAGCTCGCGCAGCAGCTCGCGCGCCTGCGCGAGCGCGGCCGGTGGCGGCACGTCCAGCCATCGCAGCGCGCCGGCGTCGCGCACCCCCGCCTGGGCCAGCTCCAGCGCGAGCGGCGCCAGGTCCGCCTCCAGCACCTCCGGCGCGCTCTGCGCCACCAACCCGTGCTCGGCGTGCTCCTCCCACAGCCGGTAGCACACCCCCGGCGCCGTGCGCCCGGCACGGCCACGCCGCTGATCGGCGCTGGCGCGCGAGACGCGCACCGTCTCCAGTCGCGTCATGCCGGTGCGCGCGCTGAATCGCGGCACGCGCGACAGCCCGCCGTCCACCACCACCGTCACGCCGTCGATGGTGAGACTGGTCTCGGCGATGCTCGTGGCCAGCACCACCTTGCGCCGCCCTGGCGGTGAGGCGGCAATGGCGGCGTCCTGCTCGTCCGCCGGCATCGTGCCGTGCAATGGGAAGACGCGCACGCCGGCGCCCAGCGCGCGGGCGCCGAGTGCCGCGGCCGTGCGCCGGATCTCCGCCGCGCCAGGAAGGAACGCGAGCACGTCGCCCGTGGTCTGCTGCAGCGCCTCCTGCACCACGGCGGCCACCGCGCCCTCCACGCGCTGCTCGGCGCGCGGCGGCCGCCACCGGGTCTCCACCGGGAACGCGCGCCCCTCGCTCGAGACCAGCGGGGCCGCGCCGTGCGCGGCGTCACCCAACAGCGCGGCCACCGCGGCGCCGTCCAGCGTGGCCGACATTACCAGCACGCGCAGGTCGTCACGCAGCAGCTCGCGACTCTGCAGCGCCAGCGCGAGACCGAGGTCGGCGTGCAGCGACCGCTCGTGGAACTCGTCGAAGATCACGAGCCCCACGCCGTCCAGGGTGGGGTCGTGCTGCAGCATTCGCGTCAGCACGCCCTCGGTCACCACTTCCACGCGCGTGCGCGGCCCCACGCGGGTGTCGCCGCGCACGCGGTGGCCCACCGTCTCGCCCACGCGCTCGCCCAGCGTGCGCGCCATGAACGCGGCCGCGGCGCGGGCCGCCAGCCGCCGCGGCTCGAGCATGACGATGCGCGCGCCGCGCAGCCACGGCTCGTCACGGAGCAGCAGCGGGACGCGGGTGGTTTTGCCCGCGCCCGGCGGCGCCTGCAGCACCGCCACGCCGCGCGCCGCCAGCGCCTCGCGCAGCGCGGGCAGCGCGTCGTCCACGGGGAGCGGCGCGTGTGGTGCGCGAACGGTGGAGGGCGGAGTCATCCACGCAATCTCGGCGCGCGACCCTCCGCCCTCCAGCCCCGCCGCGCGCGCTGGCGCGGCGGAGCGTGCGCTCCCGCCCTACCGCCGCCGCGCGAACGCCACCGCGGCCAGCGCCAGGCCGCCCAGCGCCAGCGTGCGGAACGGACGCCGGCGAACGGCCTCCAGCGCCGCCATGCCGCGCTTCTCCGCCCCTTCCATCACGTCCGCCGTCTTGCCGTGCGCCACCTCCACCACGCGCTCGGCACGACCGGCCGCCGTGTCCTCGCCCACGCCCAGCAGCTCCAGTGCTTCCACCGACCAGGCGTAGTGAGCGGCCTCGTCGTCGGCGTTCCGGTCCAGGATGGAGCGCACCTCGGGATCGTCGGCACGCTCGACGGCGCGGCGGTACTTGTCGCGTACCTGGCGCTCGTTGGCCTTGAAGGCGAGCAGCACCGCGGCGTCGCCGCCGCCCAGCGAGCCCGCCTTCTGCACGGCGAGCTTGAACACGCCCGACGGCAGGTGCGGCAGCTGGATGGGCGTGCCGCCGCGCTCGCGTATCAGATGCGTGAGATCGCGAATGTGACGTTCGTGATCGCCCTTGAAACGCCTGAGCGTGGCCTCGTGCGTCTTGCTCTGCAATGCCTCGATGGCGATGTCGTACGCACCCACCGCGTCATGGTCGAGCTGCAGCAGGTCGTTCAGCTCGGCGATCTGCGTGGCCGAAGCCGTGGCGGTACTGGCCATGAAGAACCTCCATCGTCTGTGACTGGGAAGGCACGGCGCTGCGATTGAGGATGCGCGCGTGGGTCGCGGGAAAAGGCAAGCCGCGTTCCCCGAGTGCCCGCCGGCGGCGTTTCTTCACGTTCCGGCCGATCTTCGCTTCCATCGGCGAACGGGACGGCACATTCTCCCTGCATGATCACGCTACCCGCCCACACCTGGCTGGACCGCCTCGGCATTCCGTACGAGCGCGCGTCGTTTCCCACGAGCACCGAGAAGGGCGCCGCCGGCGTCGCCCACGCGTTCGGCTGGCCCGAGCGCCGCATGGTGAAGACGCTGATCTTCGAGACCGCGGCCGGCGAGCGCGCGCTCGTGATGCTCGGCGGCGACCAGAGCGCGGTGAGCGGCCACCTCAAGAAGGCGCTCGGCTCGCGCGACGTGCGCATGGCGAGCGCCGAGGCCGTGGTGGCCGCCACCGGCTACGTCATCGGCTCCATCCCGCCGTTCGGGTGGCAGCCCGACGGCTTCCGCTCGTTCCTGGAAGCCTCGCTGCTCGGCGAGCCCATGCTCGGCGTGGGCACCGGCCAGTGGGGCGAGGAGATCTTCATCACGCCGGCCGATCTGGTGCGCGCGAGTGGGGCACGGGTGGTGAACCTCACGGACCGCGAGCGCCCGCTGACTGCGGCCGAGGGAGCGCCGTAGCAACCGTGGAAGCCGTCAGGCCTGCGCCGTCGGTACCCGGGCCGCGCCGCGACGCCGAGTGGCGCGCCCGTACCGCAGGAGTCCAACACCGAAGACGATCATCCAGAGTGGTAGCAGGTAGTTGTTCACCGCGGCCACGGGATCGACCAGATCGGTCACGTTGCGGAACATCCCCACCAGCCCCGCGAGCGCGGTCACGACGCCGAGGTAGCCCATCCACCGGGGGAATCCTGCCGCCGGCGCGAGCATGGCGAGCGCCGACAGCAGGAAGAAGATGCTGACACTCAGCTCGCCCAGGAACTCGCCGACGTAGTTGCCGAGATAGCTGTTCAGTCCCGTGA
>DATANT010000083.1:0-29520 GCA_036266115.1 Gemmatimonadaceae bacterium
CCGCCGCTCGGCGGCGCATCGCTCCTCCGTGAGCAGTCGCAACTGCTCCCGCAGCCGGCCGACGTAGGCGGTGACGTCCGCATGCACCGCCACCGCCGCCTCCGCCGCCGCGGATGGCGTGGCGGCGCGCAGATCGGCCACCAGGTCGCAGAGGGTGACGTCCACCTCGTGGCCCACCGCGCTGATGGTGGGGATGGGGCACGCCGCCAACGCCCGCACCACACGCTCGTCGTTGAACGCCCAGAGGTCCTCGCGCGCACCACCGCCCCGCCCCACGATCACCACGTCCGCGTCCGCCCAGCGGGCCACCTGATCCAGCGCGTGGCAGATCTCCTCGGCGGCGCCATCGCCCTGCACCTTGGTGGGCACCACCACCAGCTCCACCGCGCTCCACCGGCGGCGCGCCACGGCCACCACATCGTGCAGCGCGGCGCCGTCGGGGCTGGTCACCACCGCCACGCGCCGCACGAGACGCGGGATGGGGCGCCGGCGCGCGGGGTCCAGCAGCCCGTCCGCGGCGAGCGCCGCCTGCGTGGCCAGCAGCGCCTTGCGGCGCAGCCCGTCGCCGGCCGCCTCCATGGCCTTCACCGAGAGCTGCAGGTCGCCGCGCGCGGCGTACACCGTCACCTGCGCGAGCGCGGTCACCTGCATCCCCTCGTCCGGCGGCGCGGGCATGCGGCGCTGGTCACGCGCCCACACCACGCAGCGGATCTGCGCCGTCTGGTCGCGCAGGGTGAAGTACCAGTGGCCGTTGCGGTGCGACTTGAAGTCCGACACCTCACCCCGTACCCAGAGCGGCAGGAACGCGCCCTCCACCAGGTCCTTGGTGGTCTGGGTGAGGGTGCTCACGGCCACCGCGCTCGCCGAGCTGCTGCCCGGGATCTCGCCGCTCGCCGAGTACGGGTCGTAGCTCGGCTCGGCGAGGACGTCGTACGCGGCCAGGGGATCGAGCAGCGATGCGGCGTCCTGCGACGCGCCCTCGAGCGGCGCGGCGTCATACGCCGTCACGTCGTAGGCGCGCACCGGCGGCTCCGGCGGCGCGGGCCGAGCGCGGCGCGCCGAAGGCGTCGGCGGCGCGTCCGGCGGATCGAACAGCCCGAGGCTCAGCGGCTCGGGTGCGGCGGTGCGGCGGCGTCCCTTCACGCCACCACGGTCCGTTGCGCCGCGCGGAGCGTGTTGCGCAGCAGCATGGCGATGGTCATCGGTCCCACCCCGCCCGGCACGGGCGTGATCTTGGACGCCACGCGCGACGCGGACGCGAAGTGCACGTCGCCGGTGAGCCGGTAGCCGCGGGGCTGCGAGGCATCCTCCACGCGGTTCATCCCCACGTCGATCACCACCGCGCCGGTCTTGAGCATGTCGCCCGTGATCATCTCCGCGCGGCCCACCGCGGCGATCAGGATGTCGGCGCGCCGCACGTGCGCGGCCAGGTCGCGGGTGCGGCTGTGGCACACCGTCACCGTGGCGTCGGCGCCCGGTCCGCTCTGCACCATGAGCGCCGCCATCGGCTTGCCCACGATGTTGCTCCGGCCCACGATCACGCATTCGGCGCCCCGCGTCTGCACGCCGCTGCGCACGAGGAGCTCCTGCACGCCCGCCGGCGTGCACGGGGCGAAGCCATCCGTCGCGCCGATCAGGAGCTTGCCCACGTTCACCGGGTGAAAGCCGTCCACGTCCTTGTCCGGCCGGATGCGGTGGATCACCAGGTCGGCGTCGATATGCTTGGGCAGCGGCATCTGCACCAGGATGCCGTGCACCGCGGGATCGGCGTTGAGCTGGTCCACGTAGGCCAGCAGCTCCGCCTGGGGCGTGGAGGCCGGCAGCCGGATGGTCTGGCCGCGCATGCCCGCCTCCAGGCAGGCCCGCTCCTTGGAGCGCACGTACACCGCGCTCGCCGGGTCGTCGCCCACCAGCACCACGGTGAGCCCGGGCACCACGCCGCGCTCGGCCAGCGCCGCCACTTCCTCCGCCACGTCGGCGCGCAGCTGGCGGGCGATGGCCGCCCCGTCGATCAGCTCGGCGCCCGCGGGCACGGTCACGTTCGGCTCAGCGCGCAAAGTCCACCGCCCTCGTCTCGCGAATCACCACCACCTTGATCTGTCCCGGATACTGCAGCTCGGCCTCGATGCGGCGCGCGATCTCCTCGGTGAGCGACAACATCCGCGAGTCGTCCACGTCCTCGGGCGTCACCACCACCCGCACCTCGCGGCCCGCCTGGATGGCGAACACCTTCTCCACGCCCCGATAGCTGGCGGCGATGCGCTCCAGCCCCTCGAGCCGCTTGACGTACGTCTCGAACGCCTCGCGGCGCGCGCCCGGCCGCGACCCCGAGATGGCGTCGGCGGCCTGCACGAGCACCGAGACCTCGCTCTCGTGCGGCACGTCGTCGTGGTGGGCGGCGATGCAGTTCACCACGAGCGGGTTCTCCCCGTACTTGGTGGCCACCTCCACCCCGAGCTGCACGTGGGTGCCCTCGTGCTCGTGGGTGAGCACCTTGCCCACGTCGTGCAGCAGCGCGCCGCGCCGGGCCATGTTGACGTCCAGCCCCAGCTCGGCCGCCATGATGCCGGCCAGCCAGGCGACCTCCTTGGAATGCTGCAGGATGTTCTGCCCGTAGCTGGTACGCCACTTCATGCGCCCGATGAGCCTGATCAGCTCCGGGTGCAGGCCGTGGACGTTCACCTCGTAGGCGGCCTGCTCGCCGGTCTCCACGATACCCGCGTCCACCTCCTTGCGGGCCTTGGCCACCACCTCTTCGATCCGGCCCGGATGGATGCGGCCGTCGGCCACGAGCTTCTCCAGCGCGAGGCGCGCGACCTCGCGCCGCACGGGGTCGAAGCACGAGACCACCACCGTGTCGGGCGTGTCGTCGATGATGACGTCCACCCCCGTGGCGAGCTCGAACGCCCGGATGTTGCGTCCTTCGCGACCGATGATGCGCCCCTTCATCTCATCGTTCGGAAGCGAGACGGCCGAGACGGTGATCTCGGCCGTGTGGTCCGCGGCGATGCGCTGGACGGCCAGCGCCACGATGCGCTTGGCCTCCCGCTCGGCATTCCGGCGCGCCGTCTCCCGAATCTCGCGTACGCGGTTGGCGGCGTCGGCGTGCGCCTCTTCCTCGATGCGCTGCACGAGCTGCGCCTGGGCGTCGGCGGCGCTCATCCCCGCGAGCTGCTCCAGCCGGCGCCGCTCCTCGAACACCAGCTTCTCCAGCTCCTGCTCGCGCTCGGCGATGGTCTTCTCGCGGCGGCCGGTCTCGCTGGCGCGACGGCCCAGCTCCTTGTCCCGCTGATCCAGCCCCTCGGCGCGGCGCTCCAGCGCCACCTCGCGCTCCTGCACCTTCTTCTCCTCGGAGCCCAGCTCGTCGCGGCGCCGGCGCGCCTCCTTCTCCCAGTCCTGGCGGAGCTGGATGAGCTCCTCCTTGCCGCTCACCACGGCGCTCTTGCGCAGCGTCTCGGCCTCGCGCTCGGCATCGGCCAGGATGCGCTTGGCGGACTGCGCGGCGCTGGCCTGCCCCTCCTCCTGCCGGCGCAGCTCGGACTGAACGCCGGCGCGCTTCCCGAGTACGAAGAACGCCGCGGCGGCGATGACGAGCGCACCACCAAACGCGGCGATTAATTCCATTGTCGGCATGTGGATCTATGCTCCGACGCAGCGCCCGCGCTGCGGCAAGGGGAAAGAGGCGGATCACACACGCAGGCGGCGCGACGTGAGCGTCCCCTTCCGGCCCCGACCCGGCGAAGGGGGCGAGGCGGGCGGGCTAACTCACGTGCGCAGTTACACCTACGGGATCTTCCTCGAGTGTCGCAAAGGTACGGCGCCCGGGCGCAAAAGGCAACCGAACGGCCCGGCTACGCCTCGCGACCCCCCGCTACTGCCCGCGTTTCGCCGGCGGCAGCCACCGCCGCAGCTCGTCGCTCAGGTCGGCGATGGCCACCCCGGTGGCCTCGCCCTCCTCCCGCGCGCGGAAGTACTCCCCGGCAATCTGGAGCGCGGCCAGAATGGCGGCCTTGTGCGTCTCCACCACCTGGCCGGACTGCATGATCCGGCGGATCGTGTCGTCCACGTGCTCGGCCACGGCGCGGGTGTGCTCGGCGCTGGCGTCGCTGCGGATGGTGTACTCCTCCCCCAGGATGTGCACCTTCACCGAGGTCTTCTTGGCCGACATCAGGCGTCCTCCTCCTCTCGCTGCTGCCGCAGAAATCGCATGCGATCCAGCAACTGGCGCGTGCGCGTGGTGGCTTCCTCCAGCCGAGCGCGGAGGTCGGCATTCTCCTGCTCCAGCTCCGCGATGCGCTCGGCGTCGTCGGGCTGGTGGCCGGCTGACGCCGCGCGCTCCGGAGCCACCGGAGCCAGCGGCGCTGCCGGGGGCACGGCGGCCGCGATGGCGACCTCGAGCTCGCGCACCCTGGTCTCCGCCTGCTGCGCTCGGCGGCGGAACCCGGCCAGCTCCTCGCCGACCAGCGCGAGCACCGAGCGCAGCTCCCGCAGCTCGCGCTGCGCGGACGATTCAAGCGCGGACGTGGACATTCAGCTCCTCCTGGAGGGCACGCACGAGCCGCGCGCGGCGGCCTTCGATCTCCTTGTCGCGCAGGGTGCGCTCGGGATGCCGGAACACGAGCCGCCAGGCGAGGCTCCGCTGCCCGTCTGGCACGCCCGCGCCACGGAACTCGTCGAACAGCTCGAGCGCCTCCAGCAACTCGCCGGCGGTGCGCCGGAGCACGGCCTCCACCGTGGCCGCCGGCATCTCCACCGGCACGAGCAGCGCCAGGTCGAACTCGGCGGCCGGCGTCACGGGCAGCGGTCGATACTGCGGCGCTCCGGCCGCCCCGGTAGCCGGCTCGCCCGCCATGCGCTCCACGTCGCCCAGCGCGAGCTCCACGGCAAACGCGGGCGCCGCCCACACCGGAGCGTCCAGCGGCACCTCCTCCACCGTCCCCACGGCGCTGCCGTCCACGGCGATGCGCCAGAGCACCGGGCCTTCTCCGGCCGGGAGCAGCGCGACCGCGCGGCCCGGGAAGGCCGCCCCGGCCGCCAGCTCACCGAGCGCCTTGGCGTCCCAGGCATCCCAGTGGGGAGGCTTGGGTTCGGTGAAGTGCGGTGGGCGCCGGCGTCCCATCACCAGAGCCGCCACCCGCAGCTGCTCGGTGGGCCGAGCCTGACCGGCGGGCGTGAACACCGTGCCCACCTCGAACAGCCGGACGTCGCCCACCATGTGCGCCAGATTGTGCTCGGCACGCCGCGCCAGCGAGCTGATCACTGACGTTCGCAGATGCGCCTCGTTCTCGGCAAGCGGATTCAGCAGTCGGACGTGGGTGTCGTCCTGGCCGGCCACGAACGGCAGTGGACGGGCCTCGAACAGCCCCGCCGCCGCGAGCACCCGCTGCACCCGTGCGATCACCGGCACCAGCGGATGGTCGGGGGCGCGCCCCGGACGGAAGGGACGGATCTCGCTCGGCAGCACGTCGTAGCCGTGCAGGCGGGCCACTTCTTCCACGAGGTCCACCTCGCGCGCCACGTCGCTGCGCCACGAAGGCACCTGCACCATCATGGTGTCCTCGCCGCCCGAGAGCTGGAAGCCAATGGGCTCCAACAGCCGCCTGCACTCCGCCCCGTCGATCGGCACACCGATCACCCGCGTGGCCCGCGCGGGCCTCAGCTCCACGGGGGCCGGGGCCTGGGGTCGCTCGCCCACGACGACCGGCTGACCGTCCACCCGGCCGCCGGCCAACTGGGCGATGAGCGAGGCGGCCACGCCCACGAGCCGCTCCGGCAGGGCGGGATCGGTGCCCCGCTCATAGCGGTAGCTGGCGTCGGTGGAGAGGCCCAGGGCGCGGCGCGTCGCCCGCACCCGCCGCGGCTCGAACAGCGCCACCTCGAGCAGCACGTCGGTGGTGCCATCGCCCACCTCGCTGCCCCGCCCTCCCATCACCCCGGCCACTGCCTGCGCGCGCTCCGCGTCCGCGATCACCGTCATCTCGGCCGTGAGCGCCCGCGTCGCGCCGTCCAGCGTGACCAGCGACTCGCCGGCGCGCGCGCGGCGCACCACCACCGCAGGTCCGGCCAGTGTGGCCAGGTCGAACGCGTGCATGGGCTGGCCGTAGCCGTGCAGCATGTAGTTGGTGACGTCCACCACGTTGTTGATGGACCGCCCCCCCACGGCCTCCACCCGGCGGCGCAGCCACTCGGGGCTCGGCCCCACGGTCACGCCACGGACCACCGCGGCCGCGTACAGCGGGCAGCCCTCGGCGTCGTCGATGCGCACCTCCACACCACCCGCGGCCGCGGAGCGCGCGCCGGCGAGCGGCGTCGGCCCACCGGCGGCGGTCACCGCCTGCGCGATCTCGGGCGGATCCTGCACCGCCTGCCCCGTGGCGGCGGCGATCTCGCGCGCCAGTCCCAGGTGGGAGAGCAGGTCCGGGCGGTTGGGCAGCACGTCCACCACGAGGCGCACGTCGCCCGCCGGATAGGCGTCCAGGAACGGCGTGCCCGGCGCGGCGCTCGTCGTCAGCTCCAGGATGCCCTCGTGGTCCGTGCCCAGCGCGAGCTCGCGCGCCGAGCAGAGCATGCCGTTGGAGGTCTCGCCGCGGATCTTGCGACGCTCGAGCGTGAGCCCTCCGGGCAGCGTGCTGCCCACCGGCGCGAAGGGATACTTGGCGCCCTGGGTGACGTTGGGCGCACCGCACACCACCGAGAGCAGCTCGCCGGTGCCGGCGTCCACCTTGGTGAGCCAGAGGTGATCCGAGTTCGGATGCCGCGCCGCCTCCACCACCTGCCCCACCACCACGGCGGCCAGGTCGGCACGCAGCGGCGTGACCTCCTCCACCGTGGCGGCGCGCATGGTGAGCAGGTCACGCAGCGCATCCGCGCTCAGCTCCGTGGTCGCGAACTGGCGCAGCCAGTCGTACGAGGCGTTCATCGGGCTACCTGCTCCAGAAAGCGCATGTCCGAATCGTAGAGGGTGCGGATGTCGGGAATGCCGTAGCGCTGCATGGCGATGCGCCCCGGCCCCATGCCGAAGGCCCAGCCCGTGTAGCGCTCGCTGTCCACCCCCGCGGCCTCCAGCACCGCCGGGTGCACCATCCCCGAGCCCAGGATCTCCATCCAGCCCGAGCCCTTGCAGCCGGCGCAGCCCACGCCACCGCACAGGCGGCACTCCACATCCATTTCCGCCGACGGCTCGGTGAACGGGAAGAAGCTGGGACGGAAGCGCGTGCGCGTGCTGCCGAAGAAGCGCTGGGCGAAGTGCGTGAGCGTGGCCTTGAGATCCACGAAGCTGATCCCCTCGTCCACCACCAGCCCCTCCACCTGCGCGAACACCGGCGCGTGGGAGGCGTCGAAGAAGTCGCGGCGGTACACGTTGCCGGGCACCAGCACGCGCACTGGCGGCGCCCACTGCTGCAGCGTGCGCACCTGCACCGGCGAGGTGTGGGTGCGCAGCAGCGCGTCGGGCCCCAGGTACAGCGTGTCGTGCATGTCCATGGCCGGGTGGTCCGGCGGGAAGTTGAGCGCGCCGAAGTTGTACCACTCGCTCTCCGCCTCGGGGCCGAGCGCGATGGTGAAGCCCAGCTCGCGGAAGATCGCCCCGATCTCGTCGATCACATGGGTCACCGGATGCACGCCGCCCGGCCACGCGCGCCGCGCGGGCATCGAGAGGTCGAGCGCGGGCCCGGTTGGACGGGCCGCCGCGAGCTGCTGATCACGCTCGTCGGCCAGCTGCTCGAGCGCGGTCTTCACCCGGTTCACCGCGGCGCCCGCGTCGCGGCGCTCGGCCGGGTCGAGCGCGGGCAGCTGCTTCATCAGGTCCGTGAGGCGCCCGCTCTTGCGTCCCAGGAAGGCGATGCGCGCCGCGGCGATCGCGTCGGCCGACTCCGCCTGCGTGAACGCGGCCAGGCCGTCGCGCTCCACGGAAGCGACGAGGTCGAGGAATTGTGTGAGGGCCACGGGCATTGCCAGAAAGTGCCGGTTGGAAGTGATGCGACGGACGGCACGGATGCGCGTCGAGGGCAGGAACGCCGCGCGGCGGCACGCGCGATCATGGAATGATCGCACGGCCGCCGCGTGGCGGAGAAGGCAGGACGGCGCGGGCGCGTGGCCCGCGGCGCGTCACGCCGCGCCGAGCGCGGCCTGCGCCTTCTCCGCGAGGGCCGTAAAGGCCTGCGGATCCCGCACGGCGAGATCGGCCAGGATCTTCCGGTCCACCTCGATACCGGCCTTGTCCAACCCGTTGATGAACGAGCTGTACGACAGGCCGTTCAGGCGGGCGGCGGCGTTGATGCGGACGATCCAGAGCCGCCGGAAGTCGCGCTTCTTGTTCTTGCGGTCGCGATAGGCATAGCGCCAGCCGCGCTCCACCGTCTCCTTGGCCGCCTTCCACAGCTTGCTCCGGCCGCCGTACGCACCCTTGGCGGCCTCCATGATCTGCTTCTTCCGCTTGAGGCGGACGACGTTCGACTTGACGCGAGGCATCTATCGGTCTCCTTAGGCCTGGATGAGGCGCTTGATGTTCCGGGCCTCACCGTTGGTGGCCACGATGGCGGCCTGGCGCAGACGGCGCTTCCGCTTGGAGGTCTTCTTCGTGAGGATGTGCGACTTGTAAGCCCGGAGGCGGCGCACTTTCCCTGTTCCGGTCACAGAGAAGCGCTTCTTCGCGCCCTTGTGGGTCTTCATCTTCGGCATCGGAGCACGTCCTTTATTTCGGCGAGAGAATCATCGTCATCGACTTGCCTTCCAGCTTCGGCTCGGCCTCCACCTTGGCCAGATCGGCCAGTTCGGTGGCCACCCGGTCCACGACCTGCTTGCCGAGCTCCGGATGGGCGATCTGCCGCCCGCGGAACATCAGCGTCACCTTGACCTTGTTGCCTTCCTGCAGGAACCGACGCGCGTGGCGTGTCTTCGTCTCGAAGTCGTGATCCTCGATGCCCGGGCGGTATTTCACCTCCTTGAGCTGGATCACGTGCTGCTTCTTCTTGGCCTGCCGCGCCATCTTGGCCTGCTCGAACTTGTACTTGCCGTAGTCCATGATGCGGACCACGGGCGGCCGGGCCATCGGTGCAACTTCGACGAGGTCGAGTCCCTGCTCCTGCGCGGCCGCGAGCGCAACATCCAGCTCCAGAATTCCCATCTGCGCCCCGTCGGGCGCGATGACGCGGAGCGGGCTGATGCGAATCTGGCGGTTGACGCGGACGCGCTTGGTCGGATCCTGGATAGGCGTAGCCCTCGAGACGGGACGAAACGAAAAGTGCGGACCCCTCTGGAGTCCGCACAGCGACGCGTTCCCCTGCGACGGGGAACGGCGTGCATCACGCGATGGACTCCTGCAGCACACCTCGCACGATGCGCGAGGGCCAGAGGGTGAGGGCGGCGCGAGCGCTGCCCTGCTTAGCTGATTGTGACCACAAAGCTAGGGGTGGCCCGGAAGCGAGTCAACCCTGTGGCGCGATTGAACGTGCGTCGCCCACGCCCGGTGGGGGCGCGAGGCCGTACGCCTTGCCGTCGAACACCAGCCGGCCGCCCGCCACGTCGGCATCGTGCTCGAAGCTCAGCTCCCAGCCCTCGGCGAGCGCCTGCCCCAGCACCCGGCGCTTGGTCTCCAGCGTGGTGAGCGGCTCCACGTCGTAGCCCATGATCCACGGGAGCGGCAGGTGGTGGCGCGTGGGCACCAGGTCGCCCAGATAGACCAGCGTCTCGCCGCCGTTCCGGAGCACCACGCTCTGGTGGTGCGGCGTGTGCCCCGGCGTGGGCAGCCCGGTGATGCCGGGGACGATCTCCGTCTCGCCGCGCAGCAGCTCCAGCCGCCCCGCCTCGCGCGTGGGCTCCCAGTTGCGCGGGAAGTAGCTGGCCGAGGTGCGCTCGTTGGGCGTCATGGCGTAGTGGTACTCGCCCTCCTGCACCACGTACCGCGCGTTGGGGAACGTGGGCCGCACGCGGCCCTCGGCGTCGGCGTAGGTGTTGCCGCCGGCGTGATCGAAGTGGAGGTGCGTGTTGATGACCATCACCACGTCCTCCGGCCGCACCCCGGCCGCGGCGAGCCCCGCCTCGAGCGCGGTGCGATGCTCGCCACCCCCATCCCCCGCGTTCTCGATGCCGTAGATGTCGTAGAACTTGCGCTCTTCCTTGCTCCCCGCCCCGGTGTCGATGAGCACCGGGCCGATCTCGTGCTCCACCAGCAGGCAGCGCATGCCGAGCTGGATGCGATTGCGCTCGTCCGCCGCGATGCGGCGCTCCCAGAGGGGCTTGGGCACCACGCCGAACATGGCGCCGCCGTCCAGGCGCTGGCCGCCGGCCTGGATCTCGTGGACCGTCCACCCCCCGAGGGTGCGACGGCGGTGCAGCGGTTGCGGGAAGGTCACGCGCTCTCTCCGGAATCCATGAAGCGGGGCATCGCTGATCGGGGCCGGCGCCGCCGGGGACCGGTGGATGCTGCCACGAGGGTCTCGAGCTCGGCCCAGGTCGCGCAACCGCGGTCGCCCGCGTCGCGCAACAGGCCGAGCAGCACGTGGGCCGTGGCCATCGCATCGCCCAGCGCGCGGTGACGCGCCGCGTTGGGCACGCCGTAGTGGTTGGACACGTAGTCCAGCGTGCGTCGCGGCAGCTGCGGGAGGAGCTTGCGCGCGAGCCGCACGGTGCACAGCCGCCGCCCGGCCAGCTCCACGCCCGTGGCGCGCCCCACCTCGGCCGACACGAAGCGCCAGTCGAAGCTCGCGTTGTGGGCCACGAACACGCGTCCGCGCAGCGCCTGCACCACGCTGTCGCACACGCGGTCGAAGGTGGGCGCGGTGGCCACCATGCGCGACGTGATGTTGGTGAGCCGGGTGATGTGCGGCGGGATGGGGCGCAGCGGGTTCACCAGCGTGTCCACCAGCGGGCGCTCGACCACCCGGCCACCTTCCACCAGCACCGCGGCGATCCCGGTGACGCGATCGCCGGAATCCGGCTGGCCGCCCGTGGTCTCCACGTCCACCACCACGAAGGAGAGCGCGTCCAGGCGGTCGGCCGCGGCGGACGCCGCGGCGGGGCAATCGGCGGCGGCGGCGGCCAGCGCCCAGCGTCCATCCGCCGTGCGCGCGAACTCCGGGCGCCCGCCCAGCAGCTCCAGGATCATGTGCTCGGCGATGGGCGCCGGCGCACCGGGCAGCTGGCAGACGCGCGACGCCAGCTCGCGGGACGTGGCCGGTCCGGCGGCCAGGTAGTCGCGCGCACGGCGCACGAGCAGCGTCTCGGGCGTGACGAACTCCACACCCCCCATCGTCGGGCGAGGGCCGCTCAATTCCACGGGTCCTCGCGCGTCACCGGGCAGCTCATGCAGCGCGGCCCGCCGCCGCCGCGCACCAGCTCACTGCCCTCGAATGCGATCACCGCGCGGTCGCCCTCGTCCACCCGCTGCTGGCCGGTGAGCAGCGAGACCGCCGGCACGATGCGGAACCCGGCGGCCTCCATCTCACGGAGCGTGTGCTCGTTGCGGGCGTACGAGAGCACCACGCCGGGCCGCACCGCGAGGAAGTTGCACCCCGAGGCCCACTGCTCGCGCTCCTGCAGGAAGCGCTTCTCTCCGCCGCACAGGATGGGCTCCAACCGGATGTCGCACGCCTCGAGCGCGGTGAAGACGTTGGGCATCTCCCGGAGCTGCTGCTCGCCCTTGCGCCAGAGCAGCACGGAGAGCCGCTCGGAGCCGATGAAGTGCGGCGGGTGCACCACGCACTGATTGCGGTCCACCTGCGTGAAGATCATGTCGAGATGGATGGCCGTGTTCTCCCGCGGCATCACCACCACGATCAGGTTCTCGATGCTCGTCTGCGCGAACAGGAGCTCGGCCAGGCCGTCGATGGCGGCGGGGCTGGAGCGCTCGCTGAAGCCGATCATCAGCGTGTCGTGCCGAATGGGATGGACGTCGCCGCCTTCCAGCGTGTGGTTGGGCCGCCGCTCGGCGGAGCCGTCGTACAGGATGCCCTCGTTGCCCAGCAGCGGGTGGTGCCGGAAGATGAGGTTCATCACCATCTCCTCCGTCCATCGCGCGTCGTAGCGCATGGAGCCCACCAGCATGTGGTTGTTGATGGCCATCGCCGAGTCGCGCGTGAAGAACAGGTTGGGCGCGGGCGGCAGCGCGAAGCCGGACTCGTTCAACGTGCGCGCCAGCGGCCCCGGCTCCTCCTCCGCCCCTTCCACCACGCGTCGCACGAGCTCCGACACCGGCAGCTCGTTCAGCATGCGGCCCAGCGGCTCCGACGCCACCACGTTCATGGCGTCGGTGATGAGGCGGCGGCGCACCTCCGCGTCGCTGAGCACGTCCGTGAGCAGGTCGCGCACGTGCAGCACGGTGGCGAACCGCTCCAGGATGGCCACGAAGTGGCGGTGCTCGCGCTGGGCGATCTCGACGTCGATGATGTCGTCGTAGAGATAGTCCTCACGCGTGTCGGGCGTGACGGCGAGGAGCTCGGGCCCCGGGGTGTGCACGAGGACCGTGCGGAGCGTACCGATTTCGGAGCTGACGTGAACGGCCATGGGGCGAAGGTAACGGGGCGGCGGGGGGGCTGGCTACGTCCACCAGCGGCGCCGCGCGCCGACGCGCGGTACCTGGGACGTTGCTCGGGACGATGCCGGCGCACGACGCGGTGCGCGATGCAGGGCGCGACGCAGGCACGAGGCGTACCATGCGTGCGGGAGCGCCGATCGCGCCCATCTGGTGCGATGGATCGGAGACCATTACTTTGTGAACAATTTCACAAGCCCTCCGACCATCCGTGAAACGAATCGCCGATTCCACCGTCCGCCGCCTCTCCCTCTATCTCCGGTTCCTCGAGGAGTTCGGGAATGGCGGCCAGGTCACGGTCTCCAGCGGAGAGCTCGCGCAGCGCGGGGGCACCACGTCCGCGCAGGTGCGCAAGGACCTCTCCTTCTTCGGCTCCTTCGGCAAGCGAGGGCTGGGCTACTCGGTGCCCGAGCTGGCCGGCCAGCTACGAGAGATCCTCGGCCTGGAGCGCGAGTGGCGGGTGATCATCGTGGGCGCCGGCAAGGTGGGCACGGCGCTGGCCCAGTACGGCGGCTTCAGCCAGCGCGGCTTCCACATCGTGGCCGTCTACGACAAGGACCCGGCCAAGATCGGCACGCCGTGGGAAGGCCTCACGGTGCGTGACGTGGCCGAGATGTCCGCCGACAGCGCGCGGGAGACGCCAGACATCGCCGTGCTCACCGTGCCCGCAGGAGCCGCGCAGGGCGTGGTGGACCGGTTGGTGGCGGCGGGAGTGCCCGCCATCCTGAACTTCGCGCCGGCGCCCATCAACGTGCCGCCCGAGGTGGCGCTCAAGAACGTGAACATGGCGCTGGAGCTCGAAGGTCTCGCCTACGCGCTCACCAACCGCGACGCGAACGACGGCGCCGGGCACCGCTAGGGCGCGTCGGGGACCGGGACCGAGCGTGAGGGCGGCGCGAGGAATCGGCAGGCACGCCACGGCGACGTAGAGCGCAGCCCGGCGACGCGCTCGCTGCCCGCGGCAGCCGTCACCGAGCCTGTGTCGGCCGGGTATCGGGGTTGGCCGCGATGCCGGTCCGCAGCCGCTCGAACGCATACCCCATCAGCTCGTCCACGGCACCCGGCTCGCACAGGTGGCCGTCGATGCCGAGCATGGCCACGCCGTGCACGAGCGCCCACACGTGCCTGGCCATCAGCACGGAGTCGTCGTCACGCACGACCGCGGCATGCTGCAGCGAGACGAGGGCGTCCACGAGCGCCTGGAAGGCACCCTCCGCCTCGGCGGTCAGCTCGGGGTCCCGCACCTGCGGATCGACGAAGCCGCCGAACATCACGCGGTAGTGAGCCGGGTTGGCGACGGCGAAGCGCACGTAGGCCACGCCCATCGACCGGAACGCCGCGTCTCCGCGACCGCCGGCCTCCCACGCCGTGACCAACTGCTCGCGCAGCGTGCGGAACCCTTCCGTGGCGACGGCCGTGAGCAACGCACGCTTGTCGGCGAAGTGCCGGTAGAGCGCCGTCCGCGACACGCCCAGGCGAGCCCCGATCTCGCGCAGGGTCACACCATCCACGCCGACGGCGTGGATGGTGGCGAGCGCCTCGTCGAGCAGCGCGCGGCGCAGGTTGCCGTGATGGTAGGAGCGGCGCGGCTTGCGGGCCGCCGGTTTCGATGGAGTCATGCCGCCTCATCATATACCCGGGTGTTGACATCGTCAACATTTCATGACACCCTATGTTGACGCCGACAACATCCGAGGGTGCATTCATGGACTCCACATATCATCCCGCCCCGTCCACCATGACGTCCCGAGCCGCCAGCGTGCTCGACCGCTTGTGGCGCGCCAGCCCGCCGCTCACGGCGGTCGGCATGCTGATGCTCGTCGTGGCCGTCGCTTCGCTGCTGGGCATTCTCGTCGATCCGCGCATCATCACCGGCGCGCCCGCCTGGCTCAAGCCGTTCAAGTTCGCGATCTCCACCGCCGTCTACAGCCTGACGCTCGCGTGGATCTTCACCCGGCTCCCCAACCGGCCGCGGCTCCGCCGCATCGTGGGCTGGACGACCGCGATCGTGTTCGTGCTCGAGGTGGCGATCATCGACACCCAGGCGTGGCGCGGAACCACCAGTCACTTCAACGTGGCGACGCCGCTCGATGGCGCGCTCTTCACCGTGATGGGCGCCGCGATCCTGCTGCAGACGCTCGTGAGCGTGGCCGTCGCCGTCGCGCTCTGGCGGCAACGGTTCACCGACCGGCCGCTCGGATGGGCGCTGCGGCTCGGCATGACGCTGACCATCGTCGGCGCGCTCACGGGTCCGCTGATGACTCGCCCCACGGCGGAGCAGCTGGCGGACGCCCGCGCGGGCGCGCGCATGACGACGGTGGGCGCGCATACGGTCGGCGGCCCGGATGGCGGTCCCGGGGTCCCGGTGACCGGGTGGAGCCGAGCGCACGGTGATCTGCGCGTCCCCCACTTCATGGGCCTGCACGCGATCCAGGCGCTGGCGCTCATGGCGGTGGGCCTGCGGCGGTGGCGCCGGCCCGAGGCCGTTCGCGTGAGGACGGTGCTGGCTGCCGCGGCGAGCTATGCGGCGCTCTTTCTCCTGCTGCTCTGGGAGGCGCTCCGAGCCCAGAGCGTCGTGGCGCCCGACGCGATGGCCCTCGCGTCGATCGCCATCTGGGCGGCGGGCACCCTGCTCGCGTTTGGCTGGATTGGCCTGGGCTCCCGTGGTGCCTCGCGCGACACGCTGGATCGGATGGCGGCATGACCGCCGAACAGCTCTTCTCGGTACTCAACCTGTTGACGATGGCGGCGTGGCTGCCGCTGGTGTTCCTGCCGCGGGCACGCTGGTCTGCGACGGTCGTGCCGGTGGTGATGCCGCTCCTGCTCGCGGTCATCTACGTGGCACTCGTGGCCGCGACGCTGCCGTGGAGCGAGGGCGGGTTCTCCTCTCTGACGAGTGTGCGGGCGCTGTTCGACAATCCCTGGGCGCTCCTCGCCGGCTGGACGCACTACCTGGCTTTCGACCTGTTCATAGGCGGGTGGGAAGTGCGCGACGCGCGACGGCGCGGCATCCCGCACCTGTTCGTCGTGCCGGCGCTGGTGCTGACGTTCCTCCTGGGCCCGGGCGGCCTGTTGCTCTATCTGACGATCCGATCGTTCGCGCCCGACCGAAGGGTGCCCGCGAAGGGCACCGCCGCATGAAGTCGACGGATGAAGGCCGCGCACCGCGGGCGCACGCTGGTGTGACCGATCCGCTCCACGTCGGCGCGCGCTCGGGCCGAACGCGCCGGGGCTCGCCGAGGAGGTAGCCAACTTCGACGCGCCCCCGGGTCCCGGCCTCGCGGTGTTCCTCGTTGGCGACGGCCTGCTGCGCGGCGCGACGCGTCGGATCGACGGCGTGCCTCTCCGACACCGTCGGGCCAACGGTCGTAGCCCGCTCGAGCAGCGGGACCACTGCTGCCGCCTCGCGGCCGCCGAGGCTCGGCGACGCCGTGGCGGTCAGCCGCCGGTGGCCGTCGCGCCGGCCACCCGGCGGTACAGGCGCACCCACGTCTCCACGCCGAGCGTCTCGGGCCGAGCGTCGCGGGCGATGCCCACATCGGCCAGCATCGCTTCGGCCTCCTCCGGCGTGGCCCCGCGCACGGAGCGCAGGATGCGGGCGAGCTGCTTGCGGCGCATGCCGAAGGCAGCCTGCACGAAGCGGCGGTAGCCATCCTCCTCGCCGGGCGCGAGGAGCGGCTCGGACCGTGGCGTGAGCCGCACCACCGCGGACTCCACCTTGGGCGGCGGCACGAACGCGCCCGCTGGCACGCGGAACAGCACCTCCACCGCGGCCATCGTCTGCGCATTCACGCTCAATGCGCCGTACGTCTTGCTGCCAGGGGCCGCACCCAGCCGCTCGGCCACCTCTCGCTGCACCAGGAACGCCATGCGCGCCGGGCGCGGCGCCTCCAGCGCGCGGAAGATGATGGGCGTGGTGATGTAGTACGGCACGTTGCCCGCCAGCACGTACGGCCCGCCGGCGAGCGCGCCCAGGTCGCTGGAGAGCACGTCGGCCTCCACGATGGTCACGTGCGGCTGGCTGGCGTAGCGCTCGCGGAGCATGGCCGCCAGCTGGCGGTCCAGCTCCACCGCCACCAGTCTCGCGGCGCGCGCCGCGAGCACGTCGGTGAGCGCGCCGCGCCCGGGGCCGATCTCCACCACCGTCTCCGCGCCGGTGAGCTGCAGCGCATCGGCGATGCGCGCGAGCACGCGCTGGTCGCTCAGGAAGTGCTGCCCGAACCGCTTGAGCGTGGGGGGCAGCGCGCGCGCGCCGCGCGTCCCGGTCTCCCGCGGCTCGTCGCCGCCCCGGTCGTCGCGCACGGGCGTCAGCTCCGCGCGAGCACGAGCGTGAGGTCGTCGCGGCCCGGGATGTCGCCCATGTGCTGCGCCAGCATCGCGAACACGCGGTCCAGGATCGCGCCGGGTCGCTCGTTCAGGTGCGCGCGCACGGCGTCGAGCACCGCGTCCTCGCCCAACCGCACGTCCTGGCGGTTGCGCGCATCGCTCACGCCGTCCGTGAACAGCAGCAGCAGGTCCTGCCCGGAGCGCCACGGCCGTTCCGCGGTGTGGGGCGGGCTGTCCACCATCCCGAGCGGCGCATCGAGCGCCGCGAGGCGCTCCACCTTGCCGCCGGCGGACGCCACGAACGCGTGCGGATGTCCGGTGTTCGCGTAGCGCAGCACGCCGGCCGTGCGATCCACCACGCCGTAGAACGCGGAGATGAACATCTCCGTGGTCTGCAGCTCGTCGCTCAGCGAGGCGAGCAGCGCGCCGAGCGCCACGCCCGGATCGATGTTGGCCTGCGCGTGGATGGCCGTGGCGCTCATGGCCAGCGCCATGATGAGCGCCGCCCGGTACCCGTGCCCCGAGACGTCGCCGATCATGATGCCCGTGCGGCCCGGCCCCAGCCGGAACAGGTGGTAGAAGTCCCCACCGACGCTCTCTGCCGGCACCACGCGCGCCGCCACGTCCGCGTCCGGCGCCACGATGGTGGCGGCCGGCAGGAGCCGCATCTGCAGGTCGTGGGCGAGCTCCATCTCGTGCACCAGCCGCTGCTGGTTGAGCGACGCGCGCACCAGGCGCGCGTTCTGGATGGCGGTGCCGATCTGCGTCGCGATGGCGGCCACCAGCTTCTGGTCGCCGGCGGTGAACGGGTGTCCCGAACGTCGCGCCGAGAGGTTCACCACGCCCAGCGGCGTGCCCCCGGAGGGCGTGGTCCACATGATGGGCACCGAGAGCATCGGCCCGCGGCGATAGAGCCGCTCCGCCTCGTACGGCGCCTCCCCTCCGTCCACCAGCCGCGGGTGCTGGGTGCGGAAGACCAGCGCGGAGACGCTGTTCTCGTCGTCCACCGCAATGGGCGGCACGTCCACGGCCGCGGCATCGAGCACCGCCACCGCCTGCAGCGTATCGGTCACCCGATCGTGCACGAGGATCGCGCCGCACTCCGCGCCCACGGTCTCGGAGATCTCGCGCAGGATCACCTGCGCCACCTCGTCCAGCGAGACGGTGCGCCCCAGGATCTCGCTGATGGTGTACAGCAGGTTGATCTCCTCGTATCGCTCGGCCAGCTCGGTGGCTGCGTGCTCCACCTCCAGCGCCGCCTGCAGCTGATGCGCCACCACCGGGCCCAGGAACGCGAGGTAGCGCTCCAGCGTGCCGGCGTCGCCGGCTGGCGCGGTCGGGCCCACGGCGAGCCACGCATGCCGCGGCCCGGGCAGCAGGGTCGCGAGCATCGGCCCGTCGGCGGTGGGCACCATGACCGGCTCGCCGGTGGGTGGCAGCGACGCGCGCGGCGGCGGCTCCACCGGACGCGGCGCGCTCGCGAGCACGCGCCGCTCTCCGTGCTCCCCGTCCGCCCACACCACCACGCCGCACTGGAACGCCTCGTGGAACGAGGCGAGGAGCGCCGGCAGTTCCTTCATGCTCGCCTGAGGGTGAGTCGCACGACGTTGCCGCCATCATGGAACCGCTCCACGCGGTCCATCAGGGCGCGCATGAGGAAGAGCCCGCGCCCGTCCTCGCGCAGGATGTTCGCGTCCTCCGTCGGATCCTCGGTGCACTCGTCCAGGTCGAAGCCCTGTCCCTCGTCCTGCACCTCGAGCACGAGCAGCGTGCTGTCCAGGCAGAGGCGCATGCGCACCCACCGGGCGCGGTCGCCCTCGTTGCCGCGCAGGATGGCATTGGAGAGCGCCTCGCTGAGCGCCACCGGCACGTTGAGCGAGCAGGCGCGCGCGGGGAAGTCGAGCATCCGGCACTCGCGCTGCACGAGGCTGACGATCTGCTCGATGTAATCCACGTCGCTCGGGATCTCGATCTCGAGGCGCATGCGGATCTCGGACGGCACGGCGAGGCGGCCGCTCGGCATGGGCACGCGGGAAGGAGAGGGAGAATGGGGGCCGGGCGCTTCGCGTGCCCGGGTGAGCCGGCTCCGCTCACCCCGGGCCGGTTGCGCGCTCAGAAGCTCTCGAGCGCGCGTTCGCGCGTGTCGGCGATCTGGAACAGCGTGTCGAGCTTGGTGAGCTCGAACAGCGTCTTGAGATCGTCGTTGAGGTTGGCGAGGCGCAGCTCGCCGCCCTGCTCACGGATCTTCTTGGAGAGCGAGACGAGCACGCCCAGCCCCGAGCTGTCGATGTAGCCCGTCTGGCTGAAGTCGATGAGGACCTTCCGCTCGCCCTTCTCGAGCTCGTCCAGGACCTTCTGCTTCAGCTCCTGGCGATTCCCGACGATCAACTGACCTTCCACGTCCACCACTGTGATGTCTCCCTGCTTCTTGATGGCGAAGCTCATCTCGTCTCCCGGAAGTTCGTCCGCTCTGACTGGGTCGCCACGGCGGCCTGAAGCGCCGTGATCGCGGCCACGTTGATAATGTCGTCGGTCGTCGCGCCGCGCGACAGGTCACTGCACGGGTGGGCCAGGCCCTGGAGGATCGGCCCCACGGCACTCGCGCCGGCAAGGCGCTGCACCAGCTTGTAGGCGATGTTGCCCGCATCGAGCGACGGGAACACCAGCACGTTGGCTCGGCCGGCCAGCCGGCCCGCCGGTGCCTTGCGGGCAGCGATCTCGGGTAGGAGCGCCGCGTCCGCTTGCAATTCTCCGTCCACGGCCAGGGTAGGCTGCTGCGCCCGGATGAGGGCCACCGCCTCCCGCACCAGCGCCACCGAGGGTCCGGTCGCGCTCCCGTGCGTGCTGAACGAGAGCAGCGCCACCCGCGGCTCGTCGCCCACGATCCGCCTCCGGTCGGCGGCGGCAGCCAGCGCGATGTCGGCGAGCTGCTCCGCGGTGGGGTACGGCACCACGGCGCAGTCCGTGAACGTGAGCACCTCCGCTGCGCGATCGGTGCCATCGGCTTCAGTGGCGTGGGCGGCTGCGGCACGCTGCAGCACCATGTAGAACGCGCTCGATACCGTCGCGCACCCGGGCGCGGCGCCGATGGTCCAGAGGGCCGCCCGCAGCACGTCGCCGGTGGTGTGGGCGGCACCGGCCACGCACCCGGCCGCCGCTCCCTGCTGCACCACGGCGTCGGCGAAGTAGAGCGGAGTGCCGGCCAACCGATACGCCTCCTCCGCGGCCAGCCCCTTGTGGCCGCGCCGCGCATGGAGATGCCGGGCGGCCACCTCGCGGCGCGGGTCGACGGCGGGGTCCAGCGTCTCCACGTCCAGGGCGCGCACCGCGGCGTGCGTGTCCGGCGCCGCCGGGTCGAGCACGGCCACCGGCTCCACGATCCCCGCGGCGCGAAGACCGGCGATCGCCTGCCGGGTTCGCGCGTCGGCCGTCTCGGGAAAGACGATGCGCCGCGGCGAGGCCGCGGCCCGGGCGCGAATGGCGGCGAGGAATTCCACGTGGTGGGCCGGTGCGCCGCGCTACGCGGTGGCGAACTTCTGCTGCAGCGCCGCGGCCACCGCGGGGTGCACCAGATCGTCCACGTCGCCGCGAAAACGCGCGACCTCGCGCACCAGGCTGGCGCTGATGTAGCTCGTCTCCAGCGACGGCACCATGAACACCGTCTCCAGCTCCGGTGCCAGATGGCGGTTCATGAGCGCCATCTGGAACTCGTACTCGAAGTCGCCCACCGCGCGCAGCCCGCGGATGAGCATCCCGGCCCCGGCGTCGCGCGCGAAATCCACGAGCAGTCCATGAAAGCTCCTCACCTCCACCCGGGGATCGTTCTCCACGCTGAGCCGGATGAGCTCCACGCGCTCCTCCACCGTGAACAACGGCCGCTTGGAGATATTCGTTGCCACCGCCACCACCAGGCGGTCCACGAAGCCCAGGCTGCGGAGGATGAGGTCGCGGTGGCCGCGAGTGATCGGATCGAAGCTGCCGGCGTAGACGGCGACCTTACTCATGCAAGTCCTGGTGGTGGCGCGATTGGTGATAGAACGTGATGGCCGTGTCGCCGTAGCGGCGCGTCTCGCCGCCGGCCGGCAGCTCCTCGCGGACACCGTGCTCGACGCCAAGTATGGCCGCGAAGGGTGTTTCCAGCCAGCGCGCCGCGATGGCCTGCGCCAGCCCCTGGTCGTACGGCGGATCGGCGAAGGCCACGTCGTAGGCGCCCGGGCCGAGTGCCTGGACGAAGCGCACCGCGTCCATCCGGTGCACCGTGCTCTCCGGCCCGGCGCCCAGCGCGGCCAGGTTGCGCGCCAGCAGCCGGAGCGAGGCGGGGTGGAGCTCCACGAACTCGGCGCGCCGTGCGCCGCGGGAGAGCGCCTCCAGCCCCAGCGCCCCCGAGCCGGCGAACAGATCCACCACGAGCGCGCCGGGAATCGCGGGCTGCACGATGCTCATCCACGCCTCGCGCACCCGGTCGGAGGTGGGGCGGATGCGGCGATCCGACGGCGCAGTCAACTGGCGGCCGCGCCACCGCCCGGCCACGATGCGCACCCCGCGATCACCAGCGCACGCCAGCCAGCTTGGCCTGCAGCCGGCTGACACCGCGGTACTCGTCGCGCTCCAACCGGTACGCGATGTCCACCGGCGCCGCGGGCGAGAGCGATGGGGCGAGCGCCCCCATGCCCCAGCCGATGGCCTCCAGCTCGCCGTTCGCCGTGAGCAGCCGGAGCTTGAGCCCGTCGGGGCCCGCCAGCCGCGGCGGCCCCGCCAGCCGAACGCCGCGCGCCATGAACACCGGCGCCGGGTTCCCCATCCCGAACGGCTCGAAGTGGCGCAGCAGCGACTCCAGGTCGTCGGTGATCTCGTCCAGCGGCAGCTCCAGATCCACCTTGAGCTCGGGCACCAGATCGTCCACCGTGAGCCGCTCGCGGGCGACCGCGTTGAACCGCTCCGCGAACGCCGGGATGTTGGCCGCGCTGATGGTGACGCCGGCGGCCGCGCGGTGCCCGCCGAAGCGCACGAACAGGTCCCGGCACTCGCCCAGGCCCCCGTGCAGGTCGAACGCCGGGATGGAGCGGCCGGAGCCCTTCCCCTCCCCGTCGTGCACGGCCACCATCACCACCGGCCGCGCCGTCTCCTCCACCAGCCGCGACGCGACGATGCCAATGACGCCCGGGTGCCAGCCCTCACCGGCGATCACGAGCCCGTAGGTGTTGTCCAGATCCAGCCGGTCCACCTGGCGCCGCGCCTCGTCCAGCGTCCGCTGGTCCAGGTCGCGCCGGTGCCGGTTGAGCTCCTCCAGCTCGCGCGCGATGGTGTTGGCCTCGTGCTCGCTCTCCGAGAGCAGCAGCTCCACGCCGCGCAGCGCATGCCCCAGGCGCCCCACGGCGTTCAGGCGCGGCGCGAGGATGAAGCCGATGCGGCCCGCCGTGAGCGGCTTGCCGTCCAGCCCGGAGGCGCGCAGCAGCGCGCGCAGCCCCACGTTGGACGTCTCGGCGAGGAGCTTGAGCCCGTAGCGCGCGAACACCCGGTTCTCGCCGCGCAGCGGCGCGATGTCGGCGATGGTCGCCAGCGCCACCAGGTCGAGCATGTGCAGCACGAGGTTCTCGCTCGCGCCCATCGCGCGCACCAGCGCGAGGGCGAGCTTGAACGCCACGCCCACCGCGGCCAGGTCGTCGTCCGGATACTCGCACCCCGGCCGCTTGGGATTGAGCACCGCCAGGCACTCCGGTACCTCGCCGCCCGGCAGGTGGTGGTCGCTGATGATGACGTCGATGCCGCGCGAGCGCAGGTCGGCCACCGGGCCGCGGGCGCTGGTGCCGCAGTCGCACGTGACCACCACCGCCGCGCCGGCGGCCACGGCGGCGTCCACGCCGGCCTGGGTGAGGTCGTAGCCGTCCTCCACACGCCGTGGGATGAACGGCACGGCCCGTCCGCCCAGCGCGCGCAGCGTGCGCGTGACGAGCGTGGTGGAGCAGATGCCGTCCACGTCGTAGTCGCCGTGTACCAGCACCGTCTCGCCCCGCTCGATGGCCTGGCGCAGTCGCTCCACGGCGCGGTCCAGGTCGCGCATGGTGCCCGGCGCGTGCAGCTGGTCCAGGCGCGGGCGCAGGAACTCCCGCGCGGCGCTGGCCGAGGCGTGGCCGCGGCGCAGCAGCAGGCGGCACACCGACTCCGGGAGGCGGAGCTCGCCGGCGAGGGCCGCGAGAAGGGCGGGATCCGGCGCGTCGGCCATGACCCAGCGGGCCTGCGGACGCGGCCGCGCAGGGATGGCGGTCACGACTGAAAGCTACCGGAGCCCCGGCGGCCCTACAAGCATCATGGCGCCGCGTACAGGAGCGCGCCGCAGGCCTCGCACACCTCGATGGACTGACGGGCGAGCATCGCGTTGCGGCGCTGCAGCGGCACCGCGGTGTCGCAGCTCCCGCATGAGGGGCCACGCAGCGGGAACAGCGCCTCGTCGTGCCGGCGCGACGCGATCCGCTCGTACTGAGCCAGCAATTGCCGCGCGACCCCGGCCGCCGCGGCGTCGCGGCGCGCCCGCGCCGTGGCCCGCTCCTGCTGCAATGCCGCGCGCTCTTCGGCAATGACCGCGCGCGTCTCGGCCTGGCGGGCCTCGAGCTCGGCCAGCGCCCCGTCGTGGCCGGCCAGGGCGCTCTCCAGATCAGCCACACGGCGCACCGCGGCTGAGTGCTCGCGCTCCTCCTCTCCCACCACCTCGCGCGCCATCGCCACCTGCGCGTCCGCGGCCAGCGCCTCGCGCTGCTTGCGCACGTCGCCCAGCACCTGGACGTTGCGCTCCAACTGCGCCCTGTGCTCGGCCATCCGCACGCCGAGCGCCGTGCGAGCGGTGCGCTCGCGGTCGAGCAGCGCGGCCGTGCGGTCCCGCGCGTCCATCACGCCGCGTCGCTCCGCGTCGAGGCGCTGCACGCGCGGCTCGAGCGACGCGATGCGCTGGTCGATGGCGCGGATGGTCGAGTCCTCGGCCTGCACCGACTTGAGCGCTTCAAGATCCTGATTCACGCTTTCGTCCCTCCCTGTGTGGGGCCGGGCCTCAGGAGCCGAGCCTCCCATACCAATTGTAGCCGCGGCCACCCAGCGCGCGTACCTCGCGCTTGAGCCGCAACAGCTCCACGTCCAACGCCGCCCGCTGGTCGCCCGTCGCGTGTTCACGCGCCTGCTCCAACTCGGCGACCTCGTCGCTGAGCGAACGACCGCGCAGCTGCGCGAGGCTGTCGCGCACCAGCGCCTGCGGGTCCACCAGCTCCCCCTTCGCGGCCAGCAGCCGATCGAGCTCCGCGGTCGCGGCAGACGAGAGCTCCTCGCTCAGACGCTCCAGATCCGCGGTCGCGCCATGCGACGACAGGGCGGCGAACAGCTCCGCGTTCACCGCGTTCCGGAACGGCTCCGGCGGCTCCCAGCTCGCCTGCGCGATGGCCTCGACGATCGCCTCGGCGAGATCCGCCTTGTGCAGCATCACGAGCACGAGCGCGCGCTCGGCCGCCAGGCCCGTCACGTCGCCGGGACGCGGCGGCCGCAGCTCCGCCAGCCACTCGTCGCCACGGCGCTCCTTCCACTTCCCCTTACCCCGGGGCCGCTGGCCCGGCCGGCTGGGAAACCGTTGATGGATGTCCAGATCCGGGGGGCGTTGATCGTCGGGCGGCGGACCGTGATCGGCCATGGGCGCGCTCGCGCGCTCGCCCGCGCGCTCCGCGGCGCCCCGCGACGGCGGGCCGCGCCGGGGCTCCGGCGCCTCGGCCTCGTGCTGCAGCACCTGGCGGTCCACGTGCGCCGCCTCGCTGAGCCGAGTGAGATACAGGTCGCGCGTCACGGGATCCGAGGCGGCGCGGATGGTGGGCAGCAGCTTGTCCACCGCGCGGCGCTTGCGGTGCAGGTCGGCGAACCAGCCGCGCCGCTCGAGCATCTGCACCTGACGGTCGAACACGTCCATGGCCTGCGACAGCTGCCCTTCCATGCGCTCGGCGCCGTGCCGCGCGACGAAGCTGTCCGGGTCCTCGCCCTCGGGGAGCGTCACCACGCGCACGGACACGCCGTGGCGCAGCAGCTCGAGCCCCGACCGGAACGTCGCCTTCTGCCCGGCCTCGTCGCTGTCGTAGAGCAGGAACACGTTCTTCGTGTAACGCACGAGCAGCGCGGCCTGCGCCTCGGTGAGCGCGGTGCCGAGCGGCGCCACCACCTCGTCCAGTCCCGCATTGGCCAGGCGGATGGCGTCCATGTATCCCTCCACCACCAGCGCGCGATCCGCCTTGCGGATGGCGTGTCTGGCCCACTGCAGGCCGTAGAGCAGCCCGCCCTTGTCGAACACCGCGCTCTGCGGGGAGTTCAGGTACTTGGGCTCCCCTTCCCCGATGATGCGCGCGCCGAAACCAACGTGGCGTCCGGAGCCGTCCAGGATGGGAAAGGTGAGTCGCCCGCGAAAGCGCGGCCGCGCGTCCGGCTCGTCCTCGCGACGCACGAGCAGCCCGGCGGCCAGCAGCCGCTCGTCGTCGTGGCCGAGCGCGTGCAGGTGCGCCTGCAGCGCGGCCGGATCGCGCGGGGCGAAGCCCAGCCCGAAGGCGTCGGCCACCTCGCGGCTGAGCGCGCGCTCCTCCAGATACCGGCGCGCCGGCGCCGCCGCGGCGTCGTCCCACAGCAACCGCTGGAAGTACTCGGCCGCCGCCGCCAGCGCTTCCCAGAGCGGCTCGCGTGGGTCGCGCTCCTGCGGTCGGCGCGCCGTCACCTCGCGCACCTCCACGCCGGCCTGGGCGCCCACGTATTTCACCGCCTCCACGAAGTCCAGCCCCAGGTGTTCGCGCACGAAGCTGAAGACGTCGCCCTTGGCGCCGCACTTGAAGCAGTAGTAGCTGTTGCGCCGCGACGAGACCGCGAAGTTGGGATTCTTGCCCTGATGGAATGGGCACGGCCCGCGCCAGTCGCCGCCCATGCGGCGCAGCTTCACGTGCAGACCGACGATCTCCACGAGATCCGCCGCCTCGCGCACGCGCTCCACCGTCTCGTCCGGAATCATGCCAGCTCCACGACCGTCACGCCGGCGCCGCCCTCGTTCCACGCGCCCAGCCGGTGGCTCTTCACGCGCCGGTCGCGCTTGAGCATCTCGCCCACGCGCTCGCGCAGCGCTCCGGTGCCCTTGCCGTGAATGATGCGCAGGCTCTTGAGGTCCGCGCGCACCGCGCCGTCGAGCGCCTGCAGCACCATGTCTTCCATGTCGTGCACGCGCATGCCGCGCAGGTCGATCTCGCTGGCCGCCTCCTCCTCGGGCAGGTCGCCGCGAATGGCCACCGGCTCCGCGGGCGCGGCCTGGCTGCTCGCGCGGCGCAGCGCCGCGAGCGGCACGGTGAGCTTCATCACCCCCACCGCCACCACGCCGGAATCGTCGCGGATGTCGAGCAACCGGCCCACCTTGCCGCCGAGCGTCTCCACCTCCACCACGTCGCCCACGCAAGGCGCCGCGGCGGCACGGCTGCCGGTGCGCGAACCGGCGGCCGCCGGACGATCGGTGCGATCCAGGCGGCCGAGCGCGGCGCCCTGCCGCGCCGCCAGCTCCTCCACGTGGCGCCGGGCGTCGCGCGCCACCTGCTCCACCGCCTCGGCGCCCGCATCCTTGAGCGAGCGGATGGTGCGCTCCACCTCCTGACGCGCCTCGAGCAGGTACTGCCGTGCCTCCTGCCGCGAGCGTCGCTCCACCTCCTTCTCCCGCTCCCGGAGCTGCTGCTCGCGCTCCGCGAGACGCTCGGTGCGCGCGCGCGCGTTCTCCAGCGCGTGCGTGGCATCCGCCTCGCGCTCGGTGAGCTGGGTCTCGCGCTGCTCCAGCTCGGCCAGCAGGCGATCCACGTCGCGCTCCGCCTTTGGCACGCGTTCCTCGGCGCGCGCCAGCACGTGCGAGGGCAGCTGCAGCCGCCGCGCGATGCTGAGGCCGTACGAGCGGCCAGGAATTCCCTTGACCAGGCGGTACGTGGGCGCGAGCTCCACGGCGTCGAACTGCAGCGAGGCGTTCACCACGCCTGGCACCTCGGTGGCGAGCTCCTTGAGCGCGCCCAGGTGCGTGGTGGCCACGGTCGTGGTGCCGCGCCGCGTGAGCTCCTCCAGAATGGCGCCGCCCAGCGCGGCGCCCTCCAGCGGATCGGTGCCGGAGCCCAGCTCGTCCACCAGCACGAGCGAGTCGTGCGTGGCGTGCAGCAGGATCTCGCCCTGGTTCTTGAGGTGCGCGCTGAACGTGGAGAGGCTCGCCTGGATGCTCTGCTCGTCGCCCACGTCGGCGAACACGTCGTCGAAGACGGCGATGCGGCTCTCCGGCCCCACCGGCGCGGGGATGCCCGCCTGGGCGAGCGCGGAGCAGAGGCCGAGCGCCTTGAGCAGCACCGTCTTGCCACCGGTGTTGGGCCCCGACACCAGCAGCGTGCGTTCGCCGGGCAGCATCTCCAGGTCGAACGGCACCACCGGTGCGCCCTGGGCGAGCAGCAGCGGATGCCGCCCGTTGCGAATGTGGAACCCGTGTTCCGGCGTCACCAACTCGGCAGGCTCGCACTCGAGCGCGATGGCCCAGCGCGCTCGCGCGTACAGCGAGTCGAGCTCGGCGAGCGCGTCCAGCGCGTCCGTCAACGGCTCGCGCAGTGGGCGCAGCCGGTCCGTGAGCTCGCGCAGCACGCGCTCCACCTCGCGCTGCTCGTCGGCCTCGAGCTCGCGGATCCGGTTCATGAACTCCACCGCGGCCGGCGGCTCCACGAACAGCGTGCCGCCACTCTGCGAGGTGTCGTGTACGATGCCGCCCACCTCGCCGCGCGCCTCGCGCCGCACCGGGATCACGTACCGGCCGTTGCGCACCGTCACCGACATGTCCGGCACCTGCTGATGCGACGCCAGGCGTCCCATCACCTTCTCCAGCAGCTTCACCAGCTCACCCTGCGCGCCGCGCAGCTCGCGCCGCACGCGCCGCAGCAGCGGCGAGGCCTCATCCTTCACCTGGCCGTCGTCGTCCAGCACGACGGTGATGGCGTCCTCCTCGTGCTGCAGGCTCACGAGCCGTCCCGCGATCGGCTGCAGCACCGCCACCAGCACCACCGGCCGCTTGGGCTGGTAGAGCGACTCGCGCGTGCGCCGCGACCCACGCAGCAGCCGCAGCGCCCCCAGCAACTCCGCGCCGCTCAACGACGTCCCTTCCACGCGCAGCTTGCGGAGCGCCGCAGAGATGTCGGGCACGCCATCGGGCGAGAAGCCCAGATCGCTCTGCACCAGCCCGCGCACCGCGCCCACGCGCTGGTGCTCGCGCTCCAGCCACTCGCGGTCCGTGACCGGCTGCAGCGCTCGCACGCGCGCCGCGCCCAGCGACGAGACCGCGTGCCCCGCCACGAGCGCGAGGACGCGGGGAAACTCCAGGATGCCGAGCGCGTGCGCGTTCATGCGAATTGCAGCGAAGGGATGGTGCGCCACGTCGTCCACCACGTGGTCACGAAATGCGAGAACCCGGCCGTGCGCCGTGGGACGCCCGCTCGGGTTCCGACCTCGCCACGCCTCCCGATCACGGTCACGCCTGCCGGCTCAGCTCCTCGCGCGCGATGGCGTTGATCACGCTCCCCTCGGCGCGTCCCTTGAACTGTGGCAGCACCTTGCCCATCACGGCCCCGATGGTGGTCGCTCCGCCGGCGATGGCCGCGGTCACCGCGGCGCGCAGCTCGTCATCGGCCACGCTGGGCGGCAGGTACGGCTCCAGCATCGCGGACTCGGCGCGCTCCTTCTCCGCCAGGTCGTCGCGGCCCGCCGCCGCGTACATGTCGATGGACTCGCGGCGGCGCTTGATCGACTTGCGCAGCACGTCCACCACTTCCTCGTCGGTGGGGTCGCGCCGCAGCTCGATCTGGCGGTTCTTGATGTCGGAGAGCACGGTGCCGAGCACCAGGACGAGCGACTTGTTCTGGTCCTTGCGGGCAGCGTTGAGATCGGTCTGGAGCTGTGCGAGCAGTGCGGTCATCGACGGTGATGGGTAGCTCGCCCCCACCGCGCTCCCGGACGCGCGACGCGCGCCCGGTGCGGGCAGTTGGTGAGTACTAGCAATGTCGCGGAGCGGGCGACATTCCGCCACCGCGCGTCCTGGCCCCGGCCCTAGCCGGGGGGCCACCTGAGCGGTCGCCCCGCGAGCAGGTGGAGGTGCAGATGGAACACCGTCTGCCCGGCACCCTTGTTGGTGTTGATGACGGTGCGGTAGCCGTCGTCCGCCACGCCCTCCGCGCGGGCGATCTCCGCGGCGAGCAGGGCCAGCTTGCCGACCTGCGCCGCGTCGGTGGCCGCGTCCAGCGAGGGCACATGCTCGCGCGGGATCACCAACACGTGCAGTGGCGCCTTGGGGTCCACGTCGTGGAACGCCACGCAGTCGTCGGTCTCGGCCACCATGCGCACCGGAAGCTCCTTGCGTGCAATCCGGCAGAACAGGCAGTTGGCATCATGCATCGGTGGCCGCCTCCAGCGGCGAATGCCGGGTTCCCATCCGTTGTCCGAGGATCGCGAGTGCGGCCACCCCTGCGGTCTCGAACCGCAGCACGTTGCCCGAGAGCGAGACCGGGCGAAAGCCCGCCGCGGCCAGCAGCTCGCGCTCGGCCGGCGCCAGGCCGCCCTCGGGACCCAACGCGGCCGTGACCGTCGCGCCCATGCTTTGGCCCCCGAGC
>DATANT010000084.1:0-13456 GCA_036266115.1 Gemmatimonadaceae bacterium
GACGCGAACACTGGCGCCGAGACGTACTTCGTCATCCTCACCGGGGCCGGCAACAAGACGCCGGTGCTCTCGGTGGCGGGTGTCGCGCTCGCCGCGGGCAAGATCAAGACGGTGGTGGCCGTCGAGAAGGCGGGTGGTGGCGCGCCGCTGGAAGGAACCGTACTGGCCGACAACTGACGCCAGCCGCGGGGATTCCGGCTCCCGTCGCGCTCGAGTCTGGGCTCGGGCGTGGCGGGAGCCGGCGTCGCTCAGTCGCGGTAGGGCGAGTCGGGGTCGCTGACGGTCGCGGGCGCTTGCTGAGCCAGGGGACCCGCGAGCTGCCGCGCGAGGTCCAGCAACATCGGGCTCAGGTGGCTGCCGTAGCGTACGAGGCTGGCGGCGCGCTCACGCTGGCCCAGAAGGAAGGTGACGATGGGCTTGTCGGCCTTCACGGCGTTGCAACCGGTGCAGGCGAGCACCAGGTTGTCGCGCCGGTCGAAGGCACTCTGGCCGCGGCGGGGGGTCACGTGGTCGAGCGTGACGGTATTGGGGTCCACCCGGCGCTCGCAGTAGGCGCACACGGGGCCGTGGCGCTGAAGCAGCCACTGGCGGGTTTCCTGGTACGCGGCACGGCTCGTGGGGAGCGACGTGCGACTCGGCGTGTTGCCGTAGGGGGACCGCGAGCGGGACCTGCGCGCTCGCTTCGCTGGCTTGTTCTGTTGTGTGGTAATCATGCGTGTGAATGGAATCTAACCAGGGGACGCACCGAACGCGAGCAGGTAACCCCGGGCACGGCCGGCGGTTCCGGCTCAGGTCGCCTGAGCGGCCCCGGCCCCGGCCCGCCTGGCCAACAGTTTCCCTTTGCGCGGCCATGGATCGCCCACCACTATTGCGCACTCTCACCATCGCATGAGGTGTGCACATGAACCCGCTCACCATCGGCACCACGGCCGGCGCCGACCGCACCCTTGCCTTCGAGGACCTGACCGGCTTCGCCGCCACGCTCCGCGGCGACCTCCTCACCCGGGAGTCGCCGGCCTACGCCGAGGCGCGCCAGATCTGGAACGCCATGGTCGACCGGTCCCCCGCCATCATCGCGCGCTGCCGCGGCGCGGCCGACGTGATGCGCGCCATCCGCTTCGCCCGGGAGCGCGACCTGCTCGTCTCCGTCCGCGGCGGCGGGCACAACATCGCCGGCAGCAGCATGGTGGCGGGCGGGCTCGTCATCGACCTCTCCCCGATGAAGTCGGTACGCGTGGACCCCGCGAACCGCGTCGCCCACGTGGAGCCGGGCGTGACGCTCGGCGAATTCGACCGCGAGGCGCAGACGTTCGGGTTGGCGACCCCGGTGGGCATCAACTCCACCACGGGCATCGCCGGGCTCACGCTGGGTGGAGGCTACGGCTGGCTCTCCCGCCGCTTCGGCCTCACCATCGACAATCTGCGCTCGGTCGACGTCGTGACCGCCGAGGGCGAGCTGGTGCACGCCAGCGAGGCCGAGAACTCCGATCTCTTCTGGGCCATCCGCGGTGGCGGCGGCAACTTCGGCATCGTCACGTCGTTCGAGTACCAGCTCCACCAGGTGGGCCCCGAGGTCACGGCGGGCCTCATCGTGCACCCGTTCGACGATGCGGCGAACATCCTGCGCCAGTACCGCGACGCGGTATCGAAGGCGCCCGATGAGCTCACCGTGTGGGTGGTGATGCGCCAGGCGCCGCCCCTGCCCTTCCTGCTCGAGGCGGTGCACGGCACCAAGGTGATCGTGATGGCGGCCCTGTACTCCGGACCCGACTCCGGCGCGGCCAGCGCGCTCGCGCCGCTGCGCGCCATCGGCAAGCCGCACGCCGACGTGGTGGGCGCGAGCCCGTACACCGGCTTCCAGGCCGCGTTCGATCCGCTGCTCACGCCCGGCGTGCGGAACTACTGGAAGACGCACAACTTCGCCACGCTCGACGACGCGCTCATCGACACCCTCGTGGAGCAGGTGCACACCCTGCCGGGGCCGATGTGCGAGATCTTCCTCGCGCAGCTTGGCGGCGCGGTGAGTCGCGTGGCGGACGACGCCACGGCCTACATGGGCCGCGGCGCCCAGTTCGTGATGAACGTGCACGCCCGCTGGGACGACCCCTCGCAGGACGACAGCTTCGTGGCCTGGGCGCGGTCGGTCTATCAGACCACGGCGCCGTTCGCGTCCGCCGGCGCCTACGTCAACTTCCTCACGTCCGACGAGCAGGATCGCGTGCGCGCCGCCTACGGCTCCAACTACGACCGACTGGCGACGATCAAGGCCAGGTACGACCCCACGAACCTGTTCCGGGTGAATCAGAACGTCCGGCCGGCGTCCGGTCCGGCGCCCACCGAGGCGCGCCCCGAGTCCGCGCCCCGCGCGCGGAGCCGGCCGACGTCCGCGTCGCGCCCCGAGGCACCGCCGCCGCCGCCGTGAGGGGATCCGCGCGCTGCGGGCCGATGGTCCTCGTGCCACCGGCCCGTCGCGCGCACGGGCATCGGTGCGCGCGGCACCGCCCGCGCGTCAGGCGCTGCCGCCCGTCACCTCACCCACCGAGCGCAGCAGGTCGTCCGCGGTGAACACGCCCTTCTCCAGCACCTCGGTCGCGCCCAGGCGCTCGCGGTCCTGCGGTGTCACCGATCTCGCCGACACCACCACCACCGGGATGGCCTTCCAGGCGTCGTGCGCGCGGCGTGCCTCCAGGAACGCGAAGCCGTCCATGCGCGGCATGTGCAGATCGAGCAGGATGAGGCTCGGCGTGCTCTCGCGCAGGCGTTCGATCGCGTCCTGCCCATCCGCGGCCTCGCTCACGGCATAGCCGGCGCGCTCCAGCATGCGCCGCATGAGCGCGCGTGACGCGGCGTCGTCCTCCACCACGAGCACGGTGGGCGCCCGCGGGCGCGCGTCGGTGCCAGGCTCCCGGCGCAGCGCGTCGAGCAGCTCGTCGCGGTCCACGGGCTTGGTGAGGTGCGCCACCGCCCCCAGCGCGTGGGCCAGGGGCTTCTCGTCCACGATGCTCAGCATCACCACCGGCACGCTGCTCAGCGCCGCATCGGCCTTGAGCTTGGCGAGCACCGACCATCCATCCTGGCCCGGCATGAGCACGTCGAGCGTGATCGCGTCCGGGTGCACCTCGCCCGCCAGCCGCAGCCCCTCCTCCCCGCTGGCAGCGCATACCACGCGATAGCCGGCCTTCACCAGGAGCCGCTCCAGCAGGTCGCGGGCGGCGGGATCGTCGTCGATGACGAGCACCAGCCCGAGCGCCTGCGCGGCCGTACCGGCCGCCAGCGGGCGGAATGCCCGGAAGGTGCCGGTGGCGGACACGGGATCGGGCACGTGCGCGGGCAGGCGGACGGTGAAGGTGGTACCCTGCCCCGGCGTACTGACCACGCTCACCGTGCCACCCATCATCTCGCAGAAGTGGCGCGTGATGGTGAGCCCCAGGCCGGTGCCGCCATAGCGCCGGGTGGTGGACGCGTCGGCCTGCGTGAACGGCTGGAACAGACGGGCCACCTGCTCCTGCGTCATGCCGATCCCGGAATCCGACACGGCAAACGCCAGCGACTCGCCGAGCGGGCCGCGCTCCCGCCACGCGGACAGCGTCACGCGGCCGCCGGTGGTGAATTTGCTCGCGTTGGAGAGGAGGTTCAGCAGGATCTGCCGCACCCTGGTGAGATCCGCGCGCATGGTGCGCAGGTTGGCGCCGAGGCGCAGGTCCAGGGTGTTGCCATTCCGGTCGAACAGCGGGCGCACGGTCATGGCGGCGCCGGTGAGCAGCTCGGCCACGTCGAACTTCTCGAGGAACAGCTCCATCTTGCCGGCCTCGATCTTCGACAGATCCAGGACGTCGTTGATGAGCCCCAGCAAGTGCTTTCCGGACTGGCGGATGCGGTCGAGGTCCGGCACTAGGTCCGCGGCGCTGGTATCCTCCGCATCCTCGATCAGCATCTCGCTGTACCCGATGATGGCGTTGAGCGGCGTGCGCAGCTCGTGGCTCATGTTGGCCAGGAAGCCGCTCTTGGCGGCGTTGGCCGCCTCGGCCGCGTTCTTGGCCAGCACGAGCTGGTGGGAGTGATCCTCCAGCTGCGCGCGCTTCTCCTCGATCTGCGCGCTCTGCTCCTCGATGCGCTTCACGCTCTGCACCACGCGCCTGGACTGCACGTAGGAGTGGAGGCTGAAAACCGAGAGGTAGACGAAGATCACCGCGACGCTGGCGCCTTCCACGACCATCGTGGCGCCGGCCGGGTCGTACCGGAAGCCGACCACCAGCCCGCCCACCAGCGCGCCGCACGCCACCGCGGCCAGTCCACGGAGCGCGAAGCGCAGTCCGCCCACACTCATGTTGCCGGCGTGGATGCCGAGCACCCCCGCCGCGTTGGGCCAGAAGCTGAACCAGGTGAACGGGATGTAGCACCCGATGATGAACGCATCGGCCAACAGGTTGCGGAGCTCCGCCCGCTTGCTGTCGCGGCTGCGGGAGGCGATGAAGCGCGCGACGTGCGGGAACACCACCAGATGGAACAGCAGCAGCCCCAACGCCACCGGGGTGACGCGGTCGGGGTAGAGGTGCAGCAGGTAGAGCCCCATGAACAGCGGAAACGTGGACACGCGCACGAGCCAGTTGAGCCGCACCGTGGGGTGAGGCCGGCGGCGCGGCGTGCGGATCAGCCCATGCATGGCGTGCCAGCTCGTGCGCAGGCCGGTCATGCCCGCACCAACCGCCCGACGGCGAGCAGGGTGACATCGTCGAACGGCTCCGTACCGGCTGCGTGCGCCGCGAGCGCGTCGCTCACGCGGCCCAGCAGCGCGGCGGACGACGGCGCCGGCTCCTGCATCAGCGTGAGGAACCGCGCCTCGGTGAACTCGGTGCCGGCGGCGCTCCGCGCGTCGGTCACGCCGTCGGTGAACGCCACCAGCGTCTCGCCGTGGGCCAGCACCTCCTGCCCCACCGTGAACGGCAGCCCGGGCATGAGCCCCACCGCCGGGCCCGTGGGCGCCAGCCGCCGGTGCCCGCCGGCGCGCTGCAGCACCACCGGCGGCTCGTGCCCGGCGTTCACGTACTCCAGCGCGCCGGTCGCCGGGTCCAGCGCAGCGAAGAAGATGGTGGCGAACATGTTGGCCGAGCCGTGGGTACGGGCGATGTAGTCGTTGGTGGAGGCGATGGTGGCGCGCAGGTCATCGGCGCGCGGCGCGCCGCTCGCGAAGCGCTGCTCGGACACGGCGCGCACCAGGGTGCGGAAGAGCGCCATGAAGAGCGCCGCGCCCACTCCCTTGCCGCAGACGTCCGCGAGCACCAGCCCCACGCGGCCGTCGTTGAGCGGAAAGGCGTCGAAGAAGTCGCCCGCCACCTGCCGCGCGGGCGCGAAATGGGCCGCGATGTCCCACCCCTCCGGGGCAGGCAGCGTGTCGGGCAGGAATCCCACCTGGATCTCCCGCCCGATCTCGAGCTCGCGCTCCAGGCTCCGCGCGTAGAGCTGCTCGCGATCATGAAGCTGCTTCTTGGCCAGCGAGGCCGTCACGCGCGCGCGCAGCACGTGCGGGTTGAACGGCTTGGGCAGGTGGTCCTCCGCCCCGAGCTCGATGCAGCGCACCACGCTGTCGGCGTCGTCGATGGCCGTGATCATGATCACCGGGATGTGCCGCAGCACCGCGTCGGCCTTGAGGTACGCGAGCACCTCGTAGCCGTTCATCTCGGGCATCATGATGTCGAGCATCACGAGGTCGTACGACGCCGCCATCAGCCGCTCGATCGCCTCGCGCCCGTGCTCGGCCACCTCCACGGCGTGGCCGTCCCGCCGCAGGCGCCGCGAGAGCAGGTCGCGGTTCATCGCGTTGTCGTCCACGACCAGGATCGTGGAGGCGGCGACCGGCGTCACGGGCTCACCATCCCGGCAACCGACGGCGTCGGCGCCGCGCCGGCGAGCAGGCGTCGCAGGTACGGAAGCTCCGCCTCCGCCGCGCGCTCGCCCTGTTCGATGAGGTACGGGATCAGGCTCGTGTCGCCGAGCGCGATGCGGCGATCGAAGATCGGGATGATGGGCACCAGCTCGGCGTGATGCGCCGCGCTGTGGAAGGCGAAGGTGGACCAGAGCAGATGGTTGGTGGCGATCGCCATGGTCTGGCGCGCCACCCGCAGCATGGACGGCAGCTGATCCGACACGGCGCTCTCGAACCCCATGGCGATGATGACGTCGCACCCTTCCCGGATGGCCACGTCGATGGGGAGCGGGTTGGAGGCACCGCCGTCCACCAGCAGGCGGCCACCCACGGGCCACGGGCGCAGCAGGATGGGGAGCGAGATGCTCGCGCGCACCGCATCGGCCAGGCGCCCCTCGCTGAGCACCACCTTCTCGCCCGAGCGCAGGTCCGTGGCGGCCAGGAACAGCGGCAGGCGAGCGTCGGCGAACGTCCGATCGCCAAAGGCGCTCTGCATCACGCGCCAGATCCGGCGGTCGTCGAGAAGCCCCACGGACTCGGAGAAGCCGAACACGCGCGGCAGCATCACCCGCAGCACCGACCGGTAGTGCAGCCGGGAGAAGAGATCCTTCCACATGTACTGGGTGCGTGCCTCCACCGAGGCCACGTCCTCGCCGAGCGCCATCCCCGCGGCGTAGACGCTGCCGCCACTGCAGCCCACGGCGACGTCCACCGCGATGCCCTCGCGCTCCAGCACCTTCCACAGCCCCACCGCCGCGGCGCACTTGATGCCGCCGGAACCCAGCACCAGCCCCACGCGAGGACGCCGGACCGGCTCGGTGGCAGCCTTCATCGGCCGGCGTGCGCGGGTGCCGGCGAGGGCGGCTCCGGGTCGGCGGCGAGCAGCTGCCTGAGGTACGGCAGCTGCGCCTCCGCGGCGCGCTCACCGCACTCGATCACGTAGGGGAACTTGTGCGTGTCGAACAGGCTCACGGGCTCGTCGAACTCCGGCAGGATGGGGATCACTTCGGCGTGATGCGCGAGGTTGTGGAAGGCGTAGTTGGCGCGGAACAGGTTGTTCGTGTAGATGCTGTTCACCTGGAACGCATAGCGCGTGGCCGATCGGATCCGGCGCGGAAAGGGGCTCTCGAAGCCCATGGCGAGGATCACGTCGGCGCCCTCCTTGATCGCGACATCCACCGGCAGCGGCGCGGAGAGGCATCCGTCCAGCAGCCACCGGCCATCCACCTTCCACGGGCTCCAGACGTATGGGATGGCCACGCTGGCGCGCACCGCGTCCACCACGCGGCCGTGCGAGAGCGTCACCTGATGCCCGGTGGCGAGATCGGTGGCCACGACGTAGAGCGGGAGGGTGGCGTCGGCGAACGTGCGGTCGCCGAACGCCGCGGAGAGCGCCGTGAGCAGCGGCCCGCCGTGCACCATGCCGAAGTGTCCCTCGAACGAGAGCAGACGGGGAAAGAACGCGCGCAGGAGCGAGGCGTGGTCGCGCCGCTCGGTGACGCGGCGGTTCCACATCTCGCGGGTGAGCGCCTCGCAGGCCTCCACGTCGTAGCCCAGCGCCATGACCGAGGCGTACAGGCTGCCACCGCTGCAGCCCACCACCATGTCGAGCTCGATCCCCTCGCGACGCAGCACCTTCCAGAGCCCGAGCGCGGCAGCGCACTTCACGCTGCCCGCGCCGATCACCAGCGCGACGCGCTTGCCGGGTCGCGCGCCGCTACCGGACATGGGAACCTGCATGGGTACCTGCATGGGTACCTGTATGGGTGCCTGCGTTCGTTCGCCGCGGGCGCGGCTCAGGGTACGAAGCTCGCAACCGCGGCATCGACGTCTCCATAGAGCTTGAGGATGCTCGTGAACCCGCTCATCTCGAGCACGCGGTACACCGGGGGCATGACCGCGGCGAGGCGGAAGTCGCCACCGCGCTGGCGCGCCTGCTTCACCGAGGCCAGGATGGCCCGCAGCCCCGCGCTGCTCGTGTACTCCACGCCGCTCAGGTCCGCCACCAGCCGGGTGTTCCCGCTGTCCACCTGCATCTGGAGCGCGCCCAGAAGCGACTCCGCGGTCATGCCATCCACGCTGCCCGTGATGTAGACGACGGTGACCGGCGCGCGGTCCTCGATGGTGATCTGCATTCCTGCTCTCCAGAGTCCGGTGATTACGGCGCGAGGCGCTTCACGAGCGTGAGCCGGTTGCCACCGGCGGTGCGCTCGTGCCGCACCTCGTCCATCAGCGTGTTGATCAGGTGCCAGCCAAGGCCGCCGAGCGCGCGCTCGTCCCAGCTCGCGGTGAGATCGGGCGCGGCGACGCCCGCCGGATCGAAGGGCGCGGCCTCGTCCTCGAGCGTCACCACGACGCGGTCGCCATCGTGCTCCACGCGCAGCCTGATCGGGCCCGGCGTCATGGCGACGTAGCCGTGCTCGATGACGTTCAGGCACGCCTCCTCCGTGACGAGACGCAGGTCCGCCGCGGTGGCGGGGTCTACCCCGGCGCGGGCGGTCGCCTCGGCGACGAACGCGAGTAGCGCTGGCAGGTGCTCACGGTGGGCCGGGCGCACGATCTCGTCGCGAACCGCTCCGGCGCCGTCGCTCACGCCGGCGCACGCCGGTGCAGCAGGCGGGCCATCTTCTCCAGCAGCCGGGTGAGCTCCACCGGCTTGGTATCGAAGTCGTCGCAGCCGGCGGCGCGTGCGCGCTGTTCGTCGCCGGCCATGGCGTGGGCCGTGAGCGCGATGATCGGGATGTCGCGCGTCTCGGGCGCCGCCTTGAGCTGCCGCGTGGCCTCCCAGCCGTCCAGCACCGGAAGGCTCATGTCCATCAGGATGAGGTGCGGCAGGGCCGACCGCGCCAACTCCACTCCCTGTGCACCGTCGAGCGCGAGAATCACGTGATATCCGCGTTTGACGAGCCGTCGCGACAGCATGTCGCGATTGAGCTCGTTGTCCTCGACGATCAGCACCGTGGTCATCGTGCGGGAGTGAAGGCCCGTGGTCGTGCGGCCACCGCCGAGTGCGACGAGCGGGTGGGAGGGCGAATCGGCTGACAGATGATGCGATCGCCCGGCACGTTGCGCAAGAAGTCCGGCGGCGTGGCGCGCGGCCGATGGGCTCAGCGGGCGGCGAGATGCCGCAGGAACCAGTCACGGGCCAGCGTCGCGACCCGCTCCAGTGCTCCCGGCTCCTCGAACAGGTGAGTGGCGCCGGGAACGATCTCCAACCGCACCTCGGCGGTCATCTGCCGCATGGCGCGCTCGTTGAGCTGGATCACCACGTCGTCGCTCCCCCCGACGATGAGGAGCGTGGGTGAGCGGACGGCGGACAGCGCGGCACCGGCCAGGTCCGGCCGCCCGCCGCGCGAGACCACCGCGCCGATGCGCTCCGGCATCAGCGCCGCCGCCACCAGCGCCGCGCCTCCACCGGTGCTGGCGCCGAAGAGCCCCACCGGGAGGGCGCGCGTCGCGTCGTCGGCCGCGAGCCACTCCATGGCGCGTACCAGCCGGTCCGCGAGCAGCCCGATGTCGAAGCGCAACTCCCGGGTACGATCGTCCTCCGCCTCCTCCGCGGCGGTGAGCAGGTCGATGAGCAGCGTGGCCAGCCCACCCTCGCGCAGCGCCGCGGCCACCGCGCGGTTGCGCGGGCTGTGCCGGCTGCTCCCGCTGCCGTGCGCGAACAACACCACGCCCGTGGGGCGTTCGCCGCTGGCCGGCATGGCGAGCGTACCCTCGAGCACCATGTCGTCCACCATCACCTCCACGCCGCGCTCCGCGCCGCTGCCCGGCCTCACGGCGTGGAGGCCGCCGCCGCGAGCAGGTCGTGCACCTCGTCGTCCGTGGTCTGCGAGAAGTCGCCGTACCAGAGCCCCACCGCGTGGAACGGCTCGGGCGTCTCGGCGCACACGATCTCGTCCACCTCCGCGCCGAGCGCGGCGCAGACGTCCGGCGCGGCCACCGGCACGGCGATCACGATGCGAGCGGGCTGCAGCGCGCGGAGCGCCGCCACCGCGGCGCGCATCGTGGAGCCGGTTGCCAGCCCGTCGTCCACCAGCAGCACCGTGTGGCCGCGCACGTCCGGCGGTGGACGGCCGTCGCGGTACCGGCGCTCGCGGCGCTCCAGCTCCGCCTGCTCGCGAATGGACGCGGCGGCGATGGCGCGCTCGGGAATGCCGAGATCCTGGATGATGTCCTCGTTGAGCACCTGGACGCCGCCACTCGCGATGGCGCCCATCGCGAGCTCTTCGTGGCCGGGCACACCCAGCTTGCGCACCACGAACACGTCGAGCGGCACGTCGAGGACGTGGGCGACCTCGAAGGCCACCGGCACACCGCCCCGTGGCAGCCCCAGCACGAGCACATCGGCCCGGTGGGTGTAGGCGGCGAGTTCGGCGGCCAGCCTGCGGCCGGCGTCGGTGCGGTCGCGGAAGAGTCGTTCCGACATGTGATCCCCGTCGAGCCTCCGACCGGCATCGGCATGCTCGACGGGGATACATCCTGCATGCGGCCTGCCACCGACGCCCGACGACGTGAGGGCCCCGGCCGTCGGCCGGGGCCCTCATCTGTTGCTGCGTTCTCGATGGTGCGCGGCGATCCGGTGGCGTCACTTCACATTGAAGTCCTCGGTCTCCACCTCGTTGCCGTTCACGAGGATGTGCAGCTTGTAGTCGCCCTTGGGCCACGCGCTGGGCTTGGCGATCATGAAGTGCGAGTACGCGGCGGTCGTGCCACCGGCCGACAGGGTCTCCGTGCGCTCGTCCACCACCTGCCCGTCCTGGTAGGTCCAGCGCGCGGTGATGGTGGCGCCCGCGGGGGCATCCACGTGGCGCACGATCGCATGGATCGTGTCCGTGGCGGCGAAGTCATCCACCTCGTCCACCACGGCCGTGTCGCCGCGTACCGCGCGGCCCAGCGCCACGTCGGTGATGCGCAGGTTACCGGCGGGCGCCCCCGGCATGGTGGCCGCGGCCGAATCCGTGGTGGTCGGGCTGGCGGTGGCCGGCGGCGTGCCCGGCACCGTGCTCGGCAGCGTGGCGGTGTCATCCGCGGCCTTCTCGCGGCCACACGCGACGGTGGTGAGGGCGAGCGCCGCGGCGGCGGCGGTGAGTGAACTGCGCAAGGTGCGATGCATGATTGGGCCCTCCATCAGGCGTTCGAGGGCAGGGTGAGCACCTGCCCCGGGTGGATGAGGTCGGGATCCTTGATCGTGCCCTTGTTCGCCTCGTAGATGGCGTGCCACTTGTTGGCGTCGCCGTACTCGCGCTTGGCGATCTTCGAGAGGCTGTCGCCCGCCACCACGGTATAGGTGCGCTTTGCCGTATCCGCTGGGGACGAGGTGGTGGAGCTGGCTCCGCTCACATCGGAGAAGTCAGCGCGCGCCGCGGCCGGCGCGGGCGCCGCAGCCGGCTTCGCGGGGGCATTCTTCGCCTTGTTCTTGTCGTCGTCCTTGTCGAAGATATTGTCGAGCAGTCCCATGGCGTCTCTCCGGTTTGGGCCCGACGTGCGCGGGCTGGAGAGGGCGAGGGGAGCAGGAACCGTTCCCGCACCGGTCGCCTGACCGGACTCGTGCGCTGCGTGCCGAGCGCGACGTACCGAGCGCTACGGCGCCGCGACGAGCCGCTGGAAACGCGGGTTGCCGCGCAGGGACGCGAACGCGGTGTCGAAGCGGCAGGAGCGCGCGAGGCGAGCGGGACACCGCCAGTGCCCCGCCCACCCCGCGGTCACTTCCACCGTGCCCGCATCTCGTCGATGAGCGCCTGACGCACGTCGCGCAGCTCCCGCTCCACCTTGAGCTCGGGGTTGTCGCGAGTGAGGAAATCCAGTCCGGTCTCGTTGCCGGTGAGCAGGAAGTCGGTGAGCGCCACCGGATACCACGCGTCGTCCCGGAGCGGCTGGCCGCCGATCTCCCAGGCGCCGTCCGCGCGCAGCACGGCGCTCGTCTGCAGATAGCCGCCGGTGCCGGCGTTGCTCCGCCCCTGATCGAGCACGCGGCGCAGCAGCGCGCCGAGCATCTGCACGCGCACCACCCGGCCGCCGAACGGCAGGATGCGAATGACGTCGTACTGCAGCACCGGCCCGGGGGTGAGCACGTCGTCCACGCGGATGGAGCCGCTGTTGTACAGCCACACCGCGACGTCCCCGGCCTCGCGCTGCACGGCGGCTCCCACCAGCTCGGTGAGCGCGCTCGATCTGTTGCGCACCGTGGCCTCGCGCCCGTCCAGCGGCACCGGCGCGTCGGCTACGCGCTCGCGCGGCGCGAAGCCCGCCTGCTCGAAGCCGGCGTACGCGCTGTCGGTGTACGCGCGCACCACCGCGGCCACCGCCGGCTCGTCGCGCACCGCGCTGGTCACGGGCTGCAGGCGTGACGTCACCACCGGCCGTCCCTGACGAGGGACCACGATGCTCACCACCTGCACGGTTCTGACGTTGGCATCGGACTTGAGCACCGGCGTGAGCCGCGGCCCGCGCTGCAGCGTGAAGTTCTCGTGCTCGTGCCCACCCAACACGAGGTCGAGCTCCGGCACCTCGGCGGCCAGCCGCGCGTCGTCGTCCACGCTCAGATGCGTGAGGGCCACGAGCACGTCCACGGAGTCGCGCAGCCGCCGCGCGGCATCGGCCGCGGTGGCGAGCGGCTCCGCGAGGCGAACCCACGCGGGACGGTTGGCGGTGATCACCACCCCGATGAAACCGATCCGCACCGGCCGGCCGCCCACCTCGCGCGTCACGATCAGGTGCGAGCGCAGGCCGGGGAACGGGCGCCCCGCGGAGTCGAGGACGTTGGCGCCGAGCACCGTGTAGCGCGCCCGGTCCAGATGCGCGCGAAACGCGGCCTCGGGCACGTCGAACTCGTGGTTGCCCAGCACCGCCACGTCCAGGCCGAGCGCGTTGAGCGTGGCGACCATCTGCCGTCCGTTCAGGCGTTCGGCGCCCACGCGGGCGGTGCCCAAGGCGGAGGGCGAGAGATAGTCTCCGCCCAGCGTGGTGACGAGCGACGGCACGCTGTCGCGCATCGCCAGCCGCAGCGTGGCCACGCGCGCCAGCCCGCCGCTCCGCCCTCCCTCCACCGGCCCGATCTCGTACACGTCGTTGAAGTGCAGGATGCGGAGCGTCACCGCATCGCCGGGCGCGGGAGCACCGGGTGCGGGTGCAGCGCCAGCCGCGGGCGCGCGCCCCGCGCGCGGCGTGCAGGCGGTGACGGCGAGCAGCAGCGCGGCGCCATGGAGCACGTACGACGCGAGCGAGCCGCGACGGGGCGTCGACATTCTGGCGCCACGGGGAGATGCAACCATTATGGATCTCGATGGGTATCGGCGGTGAGCGATGCGCGCTGATCGCGGCCGCGCGGCACCTGCCGCACATAGGCGCGCGATGTGGCACACACTGTAGCGCGCCTGCGTTCTCCGCCGGTGCGTATCCGGCCGCCTCGACATCGGCCCCCGTGGGGCCGATGTTTCTCCGGTGTGCCACGGCGCGGGTGGCTGGCCGCCCGATGCGTCGACCCTGGTTCCTTCCATGAGGCTCGCGATGGTCTCGTTTCCGTTCTCC
>DATANT010000085.1:0-16498 GCA_036266115.1 Gemmatimonadaceae bacterium
GTGGGGCTCGGTCGGAATGAGCGAATTGCGGAGGCGACGCGCGGGGCGTCCACGGTGGCCGCGTCGTACAGGACGAGGACCGTCCCCGTGAGCGGATTGGCGGTCACTCGTCGCACGCCGGCCACCTCGCGGACGCGCGTCTCGAGCTGCCGCCGTCCCGCGCCCGACCATGCTGGGAGGTGGATCCGGACCCGGCCAGGCAACGCGTGCACCACACGCGGCGCGGTCGCGACCGCCGGTGTCACCGCCACCCTCCGCCGTAGTCCACGAAGCGGAACATGCCTCGCTCCGTGGATGTGGCCGGCGCCCAGCACCGGATCGCGACTCGATGCTCGGACGCGACGAACGGGGCGGAGACGAGACCGCCCCGGTCACTCCATGATCCGGGCTCGGAAGGCTGCATCGTGGTGGCTTCCACGATCCGCACGCTGCTCGTGCTACTAGTCCGCCCTGCCGTCCCGTTTCTCGGGTGGTGCGGCGGCGGCGCGCTGGCGCTCGCTGCGCAGGTGCTGCGCCTCGGCCCACATGTCCTCGGCTTCCTCGCGGGCTCGGGCAGCGAGCCGCTGCAGTCGCCGCCCGAGCACCGTGGCATACACACCCACGATCTCCTCCATGCGATTCACAACCTCGTCGGCCCTGTCCAGCGCGGGCCGTGCGCGGCCGTCGGCCGTCGTGTCGGCCGTGCGGCGAACGCGACGCGTCGCATTCGCCGCAGATCCTCCCACGCGCTCACCGAGGCGACCCAGCAGTTCCTCGGCGCGCTCGACCGGAGAGTGGGCGCTCGAACGCGCGATGTGAGCTTCACTCGGCCGCGGCGTGATCATTTGACTTCCCTCGACGACGCGGCCCTCGTCGAGCGCTGCCGCCGCCTCGTGCCGGTGGCGGTCTCGACCGAGCGCGGCCTCCGGCGCCTGCCGGACGGGGTCGTGCCGGCCGTCGTATCGGTCTCGACTACCGCCCGCCTCGTGGAGGCGCGCTCAGTGGCCTCAGTCAACCGCGCATCGCGGTCCTGGCCGACACGCCGAGCGCCGGAGGTGACGCCCCGCGCGAACGCCGCAATCGCATCGCCTACCGTCAACACGCCAGCGAGTCCGTAAACGGCGCCTCGGTGCAGCACCTCTCTGACACGCGGTGAGAACACGAGGGCCGTTGCGGCCACGGCAACGCCGATTCTGGGGTCGGTATAATCTTCGACATCCATGGTAAACCTCCACGACGGTGCAGGGGGTGGTCACCGTTGTGTCGTCGCGAGCGCGTCGCAACGCCCGACCGGCGATCGTTACACGACTGGCCGGCCAACGTCGGCTCGGTCGCAGCTCGGAGCACACCTGCGTGTCCCTCGGTCGCCGCCGCCGCGTGATGACTGACACGTCGGGGCGACCAGCCTGGGCAGACCGGCGTCGCTCGATCGGGTCTCGAGGAGGCGGCCGCGAACCGAGGACTGTCGGCGTCGTGTGCATTGAAGACGGCACCCGGGTCGCGTCACCGTGTGCGGCAGGTCACGTGCCATGCGCGACCCGCGCCATTGGATGTTCCGTGCGCTGCGGCAACGATGTCCCACCAACGCGCGCAGCCGCTCAACCCCTGCTCTCGAGCGCGCTGGTGGCCCGGAGTCGAGCGCCTCGGGAGCGAGTACCCGTGCATGAGCAGGGCAGGGCGCGAGCGTCCATGGCTCAGGTCCCTCCGCTGGTCCTGCCGGCGGTCGGCTGCACGCAGTCGAGACTGTGCTGCTCGGCGATCACCGTCACGAGGCGTCCACCCGCGGCGCGTCAGGGCGAGCGGTCTCGTGCGGCCGACATGGTCGGCGGATCGCCGCAACGTGTGGGGAAAGTGCTGGACGAATTCCGGTGCGCGGTCACGAACGCGGCGTGACGGCCGGCGCTCCGCGCACCAGCTCCCGATCCGCATCGCGCGCCGCCGTGCGTCGCCCGTTCGGTGGCGGCGCGTCGAACGACGCTCGCAGGCGCGAGAGCATGGTGGGAATCACCGGGGTCTCGCCGAGCGCGATGCCGGTGGGCAGCTGGCTGGAGGTGTGGCCGGGATTGTCGTTCCCCTCGATCACCACCGGACCGTCCTCCAGGATCGCGATGTCCCAGCCGACGCACACGATGCGCTCGAGCGCCTCGTGCACGCGCACCGCCAGCCGCATGACGCCCTCCCAGTGCGGCAGCTCGAATCCCTCGAGCACTGCGCCCGTGTCTGGGTGCCGCTCGCACGGCTGCACGATCGCCGTCTCCGACTTGCCGATGGCCGGCCCGAGCCTGCCGGTGGCAAGATCCACGGGCGCCGCCAGCCCGCCCAGGCGCATGTGATCGGTGGGCGCGGAGCCCACTGGGATCTTGCACACGGCGAGCACCACCCGCACCACGCCGTCCTCGCCGCGTAGCGTGAGCACGCGCACCGTGCTCAGCGCACCGGGTGCCAGCGCGGCGAGTGCCGGGTGATTGCGCAGCCGTTCCTGGATGAGCAGCTCGCGCATGCTCGAGAGCGCCCCGAGCTCCGCCCTGAGCGCCTGCGCGTCGCGTCGGCGTCCATCCATCCCCGTCCAGCCCTGGCCGTCGTAGGTCCAGCGATGCGTGTGGAACCCCTGCAGGAAGTCGTTGGGCTTGGCGAAGATGTCGTGACGCGGAAGCTCGCCCTCCGGCAGCGACGACCGCGCCACGGTGCCACCGGCGAACGACATGATCGTGCGCGTGGTGGGGAATCCGTGGTCCACGAGCCACTGCTCGAAGCGCACCTTGTCGAGCAGCAGGTCCGCCTCCTCGGGCGCCGTGTAGCGGTGGAGGAGCCGGAACATCTTGGTGGGCTCGTAGTCCTGCAGGAACGACGGCGCGCGCCGCAGCTGCCCGGGTCCGTAGAGCCGGAACGCGTAGTAGTTGATGGGATGGACGCCGTGCCGCACACGCAGCCACCAGAGCTGGAGCAGTTGCCTGCGCCGCGAGACGCCGGCCTCGCGGGCGACGGCGTCTCCGTACCTGGCCACCGCCTGGCGCGACTCGCGGACCGCGCGCGCCGGTAGCTTCGCTGCCACCTTGAGCGTGAAGAGGCGTTCGCGGGCGGACGAGCACGCGCGCCATTCCTTCATGCGCAGGTATCCCCGCAGGCGTCCCATGTCGCTCGTGCCCGGCGACAGCAACAGGTGCTCCAGGCGGAAGGCGAGCCTGCCCCACGTGGAGTCGGAGCGCGGCAGGTCGTATTCCGTCCAGTCGATCGGCATTCGGGAATCTCCAAGGATCGGCCCGCCAGCGGTGGGTACGGGGCTGGCGAGCATGGGGCTATCGATGACCACGGTTCGCGACGCACCGCCGGTGCATCATTCGCGCCCACGGCGCCGCGCATCGCGGTGGGATCCGGGCGATGATCGCGCTGCCGCGGAGCGGGGGCGGCGCACTGGCGGTGAGATGCGAGAAGCCCGCCCGGCGATCTAGTCGATACAAATTCGAATCGATCGCCGGGCGGGCCCGGTGTTCCCACGCGATCCGCCGCCCGCGTCGAGCGGCGGTGCCGGATTCTACCCGATGGCCACCGGCCTCACGGCCGGACGGGCACCGCCGTGCCAGGCGTATCGCCCGTCGCCGCCGGTGGCGCGAGCTGCTCCAGCTGCTCGAGCGGGATCCCCATCGCGGCATCCAGCCGCGTGGCGCGCGCCACGGAGATCGTCGTGGTGAGCACCTCGCCCGCATGCTCCGGCCGGTCCGTCATCCGCAGCGCCTCGGAGAGCATCATCCCCAGATCCACGTACAGGTATGGGATGCCGATCGAAGGGCGGTCGATCCACGGGCCCTTGGCCACCAGCGCTTCCTGCCCCTCGAACACGTGCGTCCAGAGCGAGTCCGTACGCCCCAGATCCAGGTAGCCCTGGCCGCCGGGCATCAGGAGCGTGTCCGCACCCGCCGTGGGCTGGTGCGTGAGCAGCTTGCGCGCGAGTCCCTGCGTGAGCATGAAGTCGTTGAAGCCCAGACGCGCGGGGTAGCCCACCGACGTGCGGCTGAAGTACACCGACCGATCGGGCGTGTCGCGGATCATCTTGAGCACGAAGAGATCCGCCCGCTCCAGCACCTGCGGCTGGATGGTGGAGCGGAGCGCCGTGCCGGGCTTCTCGAACAGCGCCGGCTCCCGCAGCTCCTGGTACAGCGGCATGGCGTCGATCTGCTCCAGCGTCCAGTCGAACAGCGGCTTCGTGGGCTTGGTCCACTGCCGGCCGCGGTAGACGGCGGGCCCGCGCGCCGTGTCGTACTCGAACAGGGGCCGCCGCTGCAGCTGGCGGGTGTACCAGTCGGTGTTGAGCAGCGACGTGTTGGCCACCACCACGTCGCGGCGAATGCCCTCCACCTCCTGCGCGTACCAGAGCGGGAACGTGTCGTTGTCCCCCACGGTCACCAGGATGCCGTACGGCTCCACCGAGTTGAGCAGGTCGTGCGCGAAATCCCGCGTGTCGGTCTCGCCGCTCCGCGACGCCGCGTCCCAGTTGGTGAACAGCGGCACGGCGGCGATCAGCAGCACGGGCGACGTGAGCAGCCAGCTCCGGCTCCGCGGCAGCTCGAGCGTCTCGCGCCCCACTCTCGTCCGCTGCGTGCCGAGCATGGCGGACACGGTCTCCCACACCCACACGAGGCCGAGCGCGGCCCACACGCTCCACGCCGAGAAGCTCCACAGGTAGAAGTAGTCGCGGTCGCGCACTTCTCGCGGCACGCTGTCGCCCAGCGCGGGCGACTGCGACGCGCCGTACTTGAAGTTCATGTAGAAGATGAGCGCGAGCGAGATGGTGAATATCAACGGCCCGAAGTACGCGAAGCTCTGTCGGTCTCGTTGCCAGTGCACCCACCCGCCGATGAGGCCGAGGGCGAGGAACACCACCGCCAGCGCGAGCTGGGATCCGGCATGCTCATCGTACGCGTCGCGCATCCACTGCCACTTGAAGTACAGCCACCACATCCCCACCTGCCCGTCCACGAACGGCGCCTGCCGGTCCACGAGGGGGGGCTTGCCGTACTGCTCGCGGTCGAAGTTGTACTTGAACGCCCGCCAGGTGCCCTCGCTGAGCGTGCAGTCCCACGCGAAGCCCTCGCGGCACGCGGTGGGCTCCCCTTCGTTGATGGCCGGGTTGTGGGCGGCGCGGATGGGCTGCGTGGCGAATGGCGTCATGCCCAGCACCAGCGCGCCCACGCAGGCCAGGATGAGCTTCCAGCGGAGCAGCGTCTGTGGCCGCCGGATGAGCACCGCGATGGCGACGGCCGGGCCGGGCAGGAAGCCGGCCGGGTGGTTGGAGTAGCCCAGCCCCAGCAGGTACGCGACGAGGATGAGCAGGGCGTCCGCCTTGCTGCCCTCGGGATCGTCGGCCCACCGCACGGTGAGCCACGAGACGATGGCGAAGAAGACGAGCGACACCGTGTACACCTTCTCGTTCACCACGCTCTGGCTCCACACCGTGAACGCCGTGGCGCCGATGAGCGCCGCCAGCGCGCCGCCGGTGATGCGCTGCCAGCGCTGGGGCAGCCAGCCGGTGAGCACCCGCTCGGTGATGAGGAACCACATGCCGGCCGACACCGCGCTGCACAGCGCCGCCAGGACGTTGACGCGCATGGCCACGCTGGGGCCGATGGGCAGCAGCGCGAAGACGCGCCCCACGAGCACGAAGAACGGGTTCCCCGGTGGATGCGGGATTCCCAGCACGTAGGCGGCCGCGATGTACTCGCTCGTGTCCCACATGGCCGTGGACGGCGCCAGGGTCACGAGGTACAGGACGAAGACGAGCAGGCTGGCGATGCCGGCGGCCAGGTACGACGGCCGGAGATCGAGCTCGGGAGACGCGGTTGACGTCATGAGGGGGCGACTGGTGGTCTGGGTCACGCCGGACCGGCGAGACTCACAACTTGACGAACGGGCACGGTTCGTGGAAGCCGGCCGGGCGATCGCGGGGGCCCCGCTCGGGACCCCCGGGGCGGCGGCCTAGTGCCGGAAGAGCCGGGCACCGGTGAACACCATGGCCATCCCGTGCTCGTCGGCCGCGGCGATGACCTCGTCGTCCCGCACCGAGCCGCCGGGCTGCACCACCGCGCTCACCCCGGCCCCGGCCGCCTGGTCCACGCCGTCGCGGAACGGGAAGAAGGCATCCGAGCCGAGCACGCTTCCGACCGTCTCGTGCCCGGCCAGACGGGCCTTGTGGGTGGCCAGGAAGGCGGCGTCCACCCGCGACATCTGCCCCGCGCCAATGCCCACGGTGGCGCCGTCCCGCACGAGCACGATGGCGTTGGACTTCACGCTCGCCACGGCCTTCCAGGCGAAGCGCATGTTCTCCAGCTCCTCGTCCGTGGGCTGCCGGCGCGTCACCACGCGCCAGTTGGCCTCGTGCAGCATGGTGGACACCCGCTCCTGCGCCAGCAGCCCGCCCCGCACGCGCTTCCAGTCCAGCGAGTCGGCCGGCCACTCGGCGCGCCCGGCCAGGACCCGCAGGTTCTTCTTGCGCAGCAGGATCTCCAGCGCCCGCTCATCGAACTCCGGCGCGACCACGCACTCCACGAAGAGGCTCGACACGGCCTCGGCGGCCTCCTCGTCGACCGGCACGGTGAACGCGATCACCGAGCCGAACGCGGACACCGGATCGCAGGCGAGCGCCTTGCGATAGGCCTCCAGCGCGGACTCGCCGACGGCCAGCCCGCACGGCGTGGTGTGCTTGACGATGGCGCACGCGGTCTGCTCGGCGAACGGATCGGAGGCCAGCAGGGCGCCCTCGAGGTCGATCAGGTTGTTGAACGACAGCTCCTTGCCGCCCAGCTGCCGCAGCCCGGCCAGGCCAGCCCCCGGGCGCTCGGCGTAGAACGCGGCGCGCTGCCCGGGATTCTCGCCGTAACGCAGCGTCTGCACGCGCTCGAGCGCGATGGTGGTGTTCGCGGGGAAGCGATCGCCGGCCTGGGCGGCGAACCAGGCCGCGATGGCCGAGTCGTACGCGGCGGTGTGCGCGTACACCTTGCCGGCCAGCTCCTGGCGCAGCTCCAGGTCGTGGTGGCCCGTCCTGAGCGCCTCCAGCGCCCGGGGATAGTCCGCGGGGTCCACGAGCACGGTGACGGCGGCGAAGTTCTTGGCCGCGGAGCGAAGCATGGACGGCCCGCCGATGTCGATGTTCTCGATCACCTCCTCGGCGTTCACGTCCTGGCGCGCGGCGGTCTCGCGGAACGGATACAGGTTCACCGCCACGAGATCGATGGGCTGGATCTCGTGCTCGGCGATGGCCTGCATGTGCTCGGGCAGGTCCCGGCGCGCCAGCAGCCCCCCGTGCACCGCCGGGTGCAGCGTCTTCACGCGCCCGTGGAGCATCTCGGGAAATCGGGTGACGTCGGCCACGTCCTGCACGGGCAGCCCGGCGTCGCGCAGCGCGCGCGCCGTGCCGCCGGTGGAGACGAGCTCCCAGCCCAGGGCCGCGAGCTCGCGGGCGAAGTCGACCAGGCCGGTCTTGTCGGAGACGGAGAGAAGGGCGCGAGGCATGATGGGACGGGAAGGCGTCTGGTGAGGTATGCGATCAGGCGAACGTCGCGTCGAGCGAGTCGACGGCGTCGTGCAGGGCGGGGACGAGCGCGAACGCGCTGTCGGGCGCGAGCGGTGTTCCGGGCGCGCAGCGCACCGCGCCGTCGGCGCGCAGCGCGAGCTGCCCCGCGGCCACCGCCTGTACCACGCGCGGATAGAGCTGATGCTCCACCTGGAGCACGCGCCGGGCGAGCGATGCGGGGGTGTCGTCGGGCAGCACGGGCACCGGCCACTGCGCGGCGATGGCGCCGCGATCGTAGGCGTCGTCCACGAAGTGCACCGTGACGCCGGAGACGCGCGCGCCGTGCTCGAGCACCGCGGCGTGCACGCGCTGGCCGTACATGCCGGGGCCGCCGAACGCGGGCAGGAGCGCCGGGTGCACGTTGAGCAGCCGGCCATGGAAGCGGCGCACCACCTCGAGCGGCACGAGCTTGAGGTAGCCGGCCAGCACCACGAGCTCGGCGCCCAGCTCCACGAGCCGCGCGTCGAGCGCGGGGCCATCGGCGGCATCGGCGATCACGTGGGCCGCGATGCCGTGGGCGCGCGCGCGGTCCAGGGCACCGGCGTCGGCGCGGTTGGCCAGCACGGCCACCACATCGAACGCGCGTCGCTCGCCGAGCTGGAGGCCGTGATCGAGGAGCGCCTGCAGGTTGGAGCCACCGCCGGAGGCGAGCACCGCTACTCGTGTGCGCATGGCCGGATGTTAGTCGGGCCCGGAGGCGCGGGTAAGCCTGCGCAGCCAGCGCTCCACCGCGTCGCCGAGCGTCGTCGCGATGCGGCCGTCACGCTCGGCGAGCGCGCGATCACCCGCCGGCGTGGCGTCGGAGGGTACGAGCACGCCCGTGCCACCGAGCGCGAGCGCGGGCTCCACGTCGCGCCAGCGGTCGCCCACGAAGAGCGAGGCGCCAGGGTCGAGCGCGAGCTCGGCCGCCGCGCGCTCGTACAGCTCCGCGCCCGGCTTGCGGCAGCGGCAGGGGCCGGTGAGCTCGGGCAGGTGTGGGCAGTGGTAGGCGGCGTCCAGCCGCGCGCCCTGGGCGGCGAGCAGCGCGACCAGGCGCGCGTGCACCCGCTCGTAGTCCGCCTCGCTCAGCAGGCCGCGGGCAATCCCGCTCTGGTTGGTGATCACCACCACCGGCACGCCGGCGGCGTTGAGGGCGGCCACCGCCGCCGCCGCACCCGGGATCAGCACCACGTCGTCCGGGTCGCGCACGAACGCCCGGTCCTCCATCAGCGTGCCGTCGCGGTCCAGGAAGGCCGCCGGACGGCGCGCGGGTACGCGATCGTTGGCCGTCACTGGACGCGGCGCGTCGGGCACCGGGGTCAGCGTCGCGGCCGCCGCACGGCGGCGGGCGGCGAGGCCGGGGGCGGGGGCGGGGTGCCGCGGGCGGTGTCCGGACGTACCGGCCGCGGCGTGGCGCGCGTCGTGTCCGCACGAGCCGCCGGCGGGCGACCGGCACCCGCGGGCGCGCGACGGAGGCTGTCCGCCGCCGGCGGGCGCAGGCTGTCCGGCGGCGGTGCGGGCGGCGGTGCCGGCACGGTGAGCAGGACGTCGGAGGTGGCCGCGGCGCCGATCACGTTCCGCGCGCCCACCGCGCGCAGGCGCAGGGTGTCGCCGGCCGTGAGCGGCCGCTGCACGGTCACCAGCACGGAGCGGAAGGGGGAGCGGCGCGTGGGCCGCGCGGGCAGCGGCCGGGGGCGCAGCGAATCCGGCAGCGGTCGCACGGTGGTGTCGCCCTGCGCCCGGCGAACGCTGTCCCGCGCGAGCTCGCGGCGGCGCAGCGAGTCGCGCGTGGCGGCCGCGGCGGAGTCGCGGGTGATGGCGGCCTGGCGCGTGGAGTCCTGGCCCGCGGTATCCGGGCGCGCCGCGCCCAGCGGCACGCGCGACGAGTCGGGGCGCAGCAACACGAAGGCGCCGCTGTCCAGCGGCGCGGGCGCGAGCGGCTTGTCGAACTGCACGCGCAAGGTGACGCTGTCCGTCACCACCACGGACTCGATGCGCGGCCCGATGGTGTCGCGCACGAATGCGTACAGCTCCGCGCGCGAGGTGTCGGCCAGCGTGACCGTCACCGAGTCCCACGCCTCGCCCACGTCCAGCCCGCGGTTGCGATTGCGGTCGTCGAACACCCGCACCCACACCGGTCCGGCGGGCAGGTGCTCCATGCTCCACCGCCCCGTGGAGTCCACGTTGGCCACGTACGTCACGCTGTCCGGCATCACGATGCCCTGCACGACGCCGGTCTGCAGCGCGGTGCCGGCGAACCAGTCGAACGCCACGCCCTCCACGCGCGTGGCCGGAATGCTGGCGCCGGTGGAGAAGATGGTGACGATGGGCTCCCGGCGCACGTTGCCGCGCAGGTCGGCGAGGCCCGCGGCCACCGTGATGGTGTAGGTGGTGTTGTCGCGCCAGCGGCCGCGCCGCTCCACTTCGATGGCATCCCGCCGCCAGCGCACGCTGGGCGCGCCGTGCGTGGGCGAGACGAGCACCAGATCGGCCAGCTGCTGCCGCGCCCCGGCCGCTGCCGGTCGCTCGCTCACCACCTCGTCGAAGCGAAACACCACGCCACCCGGCCGCTGGTCCACGGTGCCGGAGTCCGGCGAGATGCGCACGAGACGGGGCGGGAGCGCGTCCGGCGGCCCGCCGGGCAGGGCGCCCGGCTGCGCGCAGCCGCCCAGGGCGAGCCCCAGCAGTGCCGCGAGGGCGCCGCGCAAGGGCGCCGTCACGCGCCGCACAGCGCGGTCACCTTCTCATGCAGCTGCGCGCGACGCGCTTCCCACTCCACCGCCTTCTGTCGCTCGGCCTCCACCACGGCCGCCGGAGCTCGGGCCACGAACGACTCGTTCCCCAGCCGCGCGGTGAGCGCGCCGAGCTGCTTCTCGAGCTGCGCGAGCTCGGTGCGCAGCCGCTGGCACTCCTTCTCCAGATCCACCAGCCCCGCGAGCGGTACCACCACCTCGTCGCCGCCGGCCAGGAGCACGTGTGCCGCCGCCTCGGGGCCGGCATCGGACGCGACGGTGAGCTCGCACCGCGCCAGCCGGCCGATGAGCGCTGCCTCCCCCTCGAGCACGTCGCGCGCGCCGGCGGCGGGCACCACCCGCACGTCGATGGTGCGGCCGGGGGCCAGGTTGTAGTCGGAGCGCACCTGCCGCACCGCGCTCACCACCGCGCGCACGCGCTCGAACTCCCCGCCGCCCGCCGGCACCTCGCGCCGCCGCTCGGGCCACCGGGCCACGCACAGGAACTCGCCTGCCGCGCGTCCGGGTAGCTTCTGCCAGAGCGCCTCGGTGATGAACGGCATCATGGGATGCAGCAGGCGGAGCGCGCCGTCGAACACGTGCACGCTCACGGCGCGCGCCACCTCGCGGTCCTCCGCGTCGGCGCCGCCCTGCAGCCTCGCCTTGGTGCTCTCCACGTACCAGTCGGCCAGCTCGTTCCACACGAACCGGCGCGCGCTTTCGGCGTAGTCGTTGAGCCGCAGCCCCACGTACCGCTCGGCCTCGGTCCACCGGCCGCCCGCCGGCCGCGCCGGGCCGAGCGCCGCGTCGCACTCGGCGATCGCCACGTCCAGGCGGTCCAGGATCCACCGGTCCGCGCGCGTGAGCGCGGCGGCCGGGATCTCGGCGAGCGGCCGTACCGGCTCGGCGCCCACGTTGCCCAGCAGGAAGCGCCCGATGTTCCAGAGCTTGGTGGCGAAGTTGCGCCCGGTGGCGAACGACTTTTCCAGATCGTCCGGGTCGAGCATCACGTCCACGCCCAGCCCCATCCCCGCAATCACCGTGTAGCGCAGCGCGTCCGCGCCGTACAGGCGTACCACGTCCAGCGGGTCGATGCCGTTGCCCAGTGACTTGGACATCTTGCGGTGCTGCGTGTCGCGCACGATGCCGTGCAGATACACCGTATGGAACGGCGCCTCGCCCACGAAGAAGTAGCCGGCCATGACCATGCGCGCGATCCAGAAGAACAGGATGTCCGGACCGCTCACCAGCACGTCGGTGGGGTAGAAGGCCTCGAGGTCGGGGGCGTCCTTGTCTGGCCAGCCCAGCGTGGAGATGGGCCACAGCCACGACGAGAACCACGTGTCCAGCACGTCTTCGTCCTGCCGCACCGGGCCCTGGCAATCGGGGCATGCCGTGACGTCGGTGCGGCTGACGATCGGCGTGCCGCCGCACCCGTCGCAGTACCACACCGGGATGCGATGCCCCCACCAGAGCTGCCGCGAGATGTTCCAGTCGCGGATGTTCTCGAGCCAGTGCACGTAGACCGCCTCGTGCCGCTCGGGCAGGATGCGGAGGGCGCCGTCGCGCAGGCCCTGCAGCGCGGGGCGGGCGAGCGGCTCCATGCGCACGAACCACTGGTCCGAGAGGCGGGGCTCCACCACCGTGGCGCACCGGTAGCAGTGGCGCACCGCGTGCTGGTGCGGCTCCACCTTGCCCAGCCGGCCCTCGGCCTCCAGACGGCGCACGATCCACTCGCGCGCCGCCATGCGCTCCATGCCCAGCAGCTCCGCGGGCACGCGGCCCACCGCCTCGGCGCCCTCCGCCATGTGGCCCGTGGCATCCAGGATCACCGGCATCGCCAGCCCGTGCCGCTTGCCCACCTCGAAGTCGTTCGCGTCGTGGGCCGGCGTGATCTTCACCACGCCGGTGCCGAAGGCGGGATCGGTGTAGGCATCGGCGATCACCGGGATCAGCACGTCGGCGATGGGCAGCCGCACCTGGCGGCCCACGAGATCCCGGTAGCGCTCGTCGTCCGGGTGCACCGCCACCGCCACGTCGCCCAGCATCGTCTCGGGACGGGTGGTGGCCACCGTCACCGTGCGCGTGGGGTCGTCGGCCACCGGATAGCTGATGTGGTACAGCCGGCCCGCCGTGTCCTCGAACTCCGCCTCCTCGTCGCTGAGCGAGGTGAGGCAGCGCGGGCACCAGTGGATGACGCGATGGCCGCGATACACGAGGCCGGCCTCGTGCAGGCGCACGAACGCCTCGCGCACGGCGCGCGAGAGCTCGGGCGAGAGGGTGTAGGCCGTGCGATCCCAGTCGCACGAGGCGCCGATCGCCTTGAGCTGCTCCAGGATCACGCCGCCGGTCTCGCGCACGAACTCCTCGGTGCGCGTCACGAACGCCGCGCGGCCCACGTCGAAGCGCGTCTTGCCCTCGGTCGCGAGCAGTCGCTCCACCACGTTCTGCGTGGCGATGCCGGCGTGGTCGGTGCCCGGCACCCAGAGCGCCTCGTCGCCCGCCATGCGTCGCCAGCGGATCAGCAGATCCTGCGCGGAGTCGTCCAGCCCGTGCCCCATGTGCAGCACGGCGGTGACGTTGGGCGGCGGGATGACGATGGTGAACGGGTCGCGGTCCCCGCCCACCCGCCGGGACCGCTCGGCGTGGGCAGAGAAGAGACCGGCATCCAGCCATTGCTGGTAGATGGTCGGCTCGGTGGCGGCCGCGTCGTAGCGGTCGGGGAGATCCAGGGGCGTGGTAGCGGGCGTCGTCATCGTGCGGGAAAGTTAACGGCGCCGCCAATCCTGGCGAGCGCTTCCCGGTGAGTGCCTCGTGGCGAGCGCCGGCGCCGGAACGCAACGGAGCCGCCCGCGGGCGGCTCCGTGCACCTCGTACCCGCCGCGTCGCGCGGCGCGATCAGTCGGCGCGCGGCCGGTCGATGGTCTCGCTGGGATCCACCGCCTGGCTCGGATCGGCCACGTGGTCGCCCTTGGGGACGCCGGTGGGTGACACCGGTGAGCCGCCCGTACGATCGCCCTTGGGGGGGCGGCGCGAGCCCGCGCGACGGTTGCCGGTGCCCACGTTCACGTCCTCGGCGGCGTCGTCCAGCGAGCGGCCCGTGCTGAGCCACTTGTCCTGCAGCTCGGGCATCGGGTCGTCGTGGCGGTCGCGCTCGGCCGACGACCCCTGGCGGCGGCGCCCGGTGCCGACCTGCTGGCCCTCCCAGCGGCCCTCGGCGGCGGTAGGCTCGCTCTCGTACTCCTCGGCGACCTCGGCCAGCTGGATGTCTTCCAGGCGCACGTCCAGGCGATTCACGACGTTCTCCACGCCCGGGGTACCGCGCGCGATCGTCACCGCGTGATCGGTCTCCTCGGGGGTGTGGACCCACCCGGAGAGCTCGATGGTATCCTCGGTGATGGCGCCGATGTCCACGGCGCGCTCGCTGAGGATCGGATCGTTGCGGAACGCCTCGAGCACGCGCTCCTCCAGCTCCTCTTCGGGCGAGAGCTCGTAGTCCTCGTCCTCGTCGGCAAACTCGTCGTCGGGCACGGACTCGTCGCGGCGGCTGCGCGCCACGCGCTCGCGAACGCGGTCGCTCAGTCCACCGGTGAGCCCGGAGAGGCCGCCGAAGCGTTCGGCGAGCACCACGCCGGCGGCGAGGCCGGCGAGTGCACCGACGACCAGAAAGAGCGCGCCGCGCGCCGAGCTGTCATCGTCGCGGTAGCGGATGTGTGACATGGGGACCCTGTGGCGGAAGGTGTTGTGCAACGATAGCTTCCATCGTGTGGAGACCGGAAGGTCTCACGCTCCGGGCTCGCAAGAAGAAGGCCATCTGGCGCCTCGTCCGGCAGCCGCGCGAGCGGCGCGACGCGAGCCCCATTCCGTACCGTCAACCGCATTCTGCTCCGATGATTCGTCCATCCGACGAGATGTCTCCGCTCATCCTCCGTCTGCCCAACGGCGACGTGCGCGAGGTGCCGTCCGGCACGCCGGCACGCGACGTCGTGGCGTCCATTGGACCCCGGCTGCTGCGCGACGCGGTGGCCGTGGAGGTGGACGGCGCCGTGCAGGATCTGATGACGCCGCTCCGTGCGGGCGGCGACTTCACGGTGCTCACGGCGCGCGATCAGCGGGCGCTCGACGTGCTGCGGCATTCGGCGGCGCACGTGCTGGCCACGGCGGTGCGCCGGCTGCGTCCCGACGCCAAGATCGGCTTCGGTCCCGCCATCGAGGACGGCTTCTACTACGACTTCGAGGTGGCCGAGCCGTTCACGCCGGACGATCTGGCGGCCTTCGAGGCGGAGATGCGCAAGGTGGCGGCGGAGAAGCTGCCCTTCGTGCGCGAGGAAGTCTCGCGCGCCGAGGCCGAGGTGCGCTTCGTGGACGATCCGCTCAAGCTCGAGCGGCTGGGCGAGCTGCCGGACGGCGAGGTGATCTCGGTGTACACGGACGGCCCGTTCGTGGACCTCTGCCGCGGCCCGCACGTGCCCGACACGTCGGCCCTCAAGCACTTCAAGCTGCTCCACGCGTCGGCCGCCTACTGGCGCGGCGACGAGAAGCGCCAGGTGCTGCAGCGCATCTACGGCACGGCGTTCTTCAAGGAAGACGACCTGGCCGTGCACCTGCATCGGCTGGAGGAGGCCAAGCGGCGCGACCACCGGGTGCTGGGCCAGGCGCTGGACCTGTTCAGCACGGACGCGCGCGTGGGCTCGGGACTCATTCTCTGGCATCCGCGCGGCGCGACCATCCGCAACGAGATCGAGACGTTCGAGCGCGAGCTGATCCTGCGCCACGGCTACGAGCTGGTGTACACGCCGCACATCGTGAACGAGCGCCTCTTCGAGATCTCCGGGCACCTGGAGAACTTCAAGGAGAACATGTTCGGCGCGATGGACGTGGAGGGGCAGCGCTACCGCCCCAAGCCCATGAACTGCCCCGGCCACATCACCATCTACCAGTCCAGGCAGCGCTCCTACCGCGACCTGCCCATCCGCTACGCGGAGTTCGGCACGGTGTACCGCTACGAGCGGAGCGGGGTGCTGCACGGCATGCTCCGCGTGCGCGGCTTCACGCAGGACGACGCCCACGTGTTCTGCACCCCCGAGCAGGTGCAGAGCGAGGTGGGCCGCCTGTTGGATCTGGTGGACGAGATGCTCGCCGTGTTCGGCTACCCGTACACCATCGAGCTCTCCACGCGTCCCGAACACTCGCTGGGCACCGCGGAGCAGTGGGCCGACGCCGAGAGCACGTTGGAGCAGGTGCTGCGCGCGCGCGGGCAGGATTTCACGGTGGACCCCGGGGGCGGGGCGTTCTACGGCCCCAAGCTGGACTTCAAGCTCATCGACGCCATCGGCCGCAAGTGGCAGGGGCCCACGGTGCAGCTCGACTTCAACCTGCCCGAGCGCTTCGAGCTGGAGTACATCGGCGCGGACAACACCGCGCACCGGCCGGTAATGCTGCACCGCGTGCTCGTGGGCTCCATGGAGCGCTTCGTGGGCGGGTTGATCGAGCAGTACGCGGGCGCGTTCCCGGTGTGGCTCGCGCCGGAGCAGGTGCGCGTGATCCCCATCTCGGACGAGAACGCGGAGTACTGCGGCCGACTCGTGCAGCGCATGCAGGCTCTGGGCATCCGCGCCAAGCTGGACGCGCGCTCGGAGACGCTCAACTACCGCATTCGCGAGGGCGAGATGCTGAAGGTGCCCTACATGGCGGTGGTGGGGCGTCGCGAGGAGGACAACAACACCATCGCGCTGCGCGTGCGCGGGGCCGGCAAGAAGCAGGAGTTCCTGGAGGTGGACGCGTTCCTGGAGCGCGTGCGCGGTGAGATCGCGTCGCGGGCGCTCGTGCCGGCGGTGCCGGCGGGCGAGCCGCCCGCGGCCGCCGCGGCCGCTGCGACCGCGACGGACGCCGCGGCCGCGGTTTGATCGCGGTCGGTCGGCGCCTCCTGCAGCTGGTGGTAGGCCTGTTCGGGTATGCGTTGGCCGTCGCCCTGATGATCCGGAGTGGGCTGGGGCTGGGGCCGTGGGACGCCTTCCACGTGGGCCTGCACACCCTCACCGGCCTTACGGTGGGGGTGGCCAGCATCCTCACCGGGCTGGTGATCCTGGCGGGCTCGCTCCTGCTGGGGGTGCGCCCCGGGGTGGGCACCGTGGCCAACATGGTGCTCATCGGCGCGTTCACCGACCTGCTGCTGCCCGTCGTGCCGCCGGCCGGCGGCTGGCTCACGGGCGTGCCGTACTTCGTGGCGGGGGCGGCGCTGGTG
>DATANT010000086.1:0-2518 GCA_036266115.1 Gemmatimonadaceae bacterium
CGACCGCCCACCTTGTGTCATCCCGCAGGAGTGCGCGTAGCGAGCGAGTGTCGGGATCGCCTTCACGTCCCGTGATGCGCCTTCTCCGCCGTGGGCGGGGTCCAGCGGTCGAACCGCCGCGAGGGACGGCGATCCCGACACTCGCTCGCTGCGCTCGCTCCTGCGGGATGACAACCTTGACTGGCTTCATCGTCCATCAGGGCTCCGGCGGGATGACGCGATCGCCTGCCCTCACCTTCGGCCACGCTCCGGCGCGAGGACCGCCTTGACTGCCCTCCCCCCCAGTCACGCTCCTCGCGATGACCCGCTCCTCGCGCCATGACTCCACCGACAGCCCCTCCCACCCCACCGCCCTCACGCCACCGGCCGCTCGCCCTCGTCCGGCAGCGACAGCACCGCCCCCAGCTCGCCCGCGCGCACGTCGGCGCCGCCCAGGGTGCGGAGCGTGGTCTCCACGGCGCCCGGGTCCTCCAGCTCGGCGGCGCTGGTGGCGCCGAGGTCGCGAAAGCGGCGCGCCTGCGGCAGCACGCTGCGCTCCAGCGACCCCACCGAGCGGTTGTACGAGTCCACGGCGCGGCCCAGCGAGCGGCGGAGCTCCACGTAGTGGCCGGCGAACGCGCGCAGCCGCTCGTACAGCTCGCGCCCCGCGCCGCTGATCTCCTCGGCGTTGCGGGCGATGCGCTCCTGCTGCCAGCCGTACGCCACCGACCGCAGCAGCGCGATGAGCGTGGTGGGGCTGGACGGGATCACGCGCTGGTCCACGCCGTGCTCGATGAGCGACGGATCGTGCTGCAGCGCCGCGCTGAAGAACGTCTCGCCGGGCAGGAACATCACCACGAACTCCGGCGTCTCCGCGAACTGCGACCAGTACGACTTGGCGGCGAGCTTGCCCACGTGGTCGCGCACCTGCCGCGCGTGATCGGCGAGGTGCCGGTCGCGCGTCGCGTCATCGGGTGCCTCCACCGCGGCCAGATAGGCCTGCAACGGCGCCTTGGCGTCCACGATGATGATCTTGCCGCCGGGCAGCCGCACCTTGAGATCGGGGCGCAGGCGGCCGTCGGCGCCGTCCACGCTGGACTGCTCCACGAAGTCGCAGTGATCCAGCATGCCCGCCATCTCGCACACGCGCCGCAACTGGATCTCGCCCCAACGCCCGCGCACCTGCGGCGCGCGCAGCGCGTCCACCAGCTGGCGCGTGCGGCCGGTGAGCTCGCGCTGCGTGTCCGCCATGGTGCGCACCTGCTCCAGCAGCGACTCGTACGAGCCCACGCGCGCCAGCTCCACCTGGTGCAGCTTGCCGTCCATGGTGGTGAGCGCCTCGCGAATGGGCGCCACCAGCTCGCCCACGGCGCGCTGCCGCGCCTCCAGCTCGCCGGCGGCGGCCCGCTGCTGCTCGCCGAGCGCGGTCTGCGCGAGCTGCAGGAACGACGCCGCGTTCTGGCGCAGCGCGTCGGCGCTCACCGCCTCGAACGCGTCGCGCAGGCGGTGCTCGGCCTGCTCCAGCGCGCCGGCGCGCTCCGCGGCCATGCGATCGCGCTCCTCCATGCGCGCCCGGAGCGCGCTGGTGGCGGCCTGATGTCGCAGCGTGGCCACCAGCCACGCCAGCAGCGCGCCGGCCACGGCGCCCGCGGCCGCGGCCACCCACACGGCCGTCATGCGCGCGCCCTGCCTGGGCCCCGCGGACGTGGGTGATGCGTGAAGGTGGAGAGACCAGCCGGGCAGCGCATGGTGCGCAATGTGGCGTCTCGCGTCGCTCGGCGCGACCGGCGAGCGCGAGCGATCAGCGCGACGCGGCTCGCGCGGCGACGACTCGGTTGCGTCCCAGGCGACGGGCGGCTTCCAGCGCCTCCTCGGCGGCGGCCAGCAGGTCGGCGGCGGATTCGCCGTGCTCCGGGTAGGCGGCCACGCCGAAGGACATGGTGAGCGGGAACGGGATCCCGTCCACCTGCACCGGCGCCTGATCGCGCAGCCGGTGGCGCAGCTCCTCCATGCGCATCACCGCGTCGGCGGCGTCGGCGCCGGCGAGCAGCAGCGCGAACGCGTCGCCGCTGTGGTTCGCGGCCACGTCCGACGTGCGAATCCCCTCCTCCAGAAAGCGACCCACCTGCACCAGCACCTGCTCGGCGGCGGTGCCGCCCAGATCGGCGGCGAAGCCGTGAAAGTGGTCGATGTCGGCCAGCACCACCGCCACCGCGCCCCGCGCGCGGCGTGCGCGGCGCACGTCGCGCTCGATCGCATCGTCCAGGAACGCCGCCGAGTACAACCCGGTCACGCGATCGCGGATCGTGGGTCGCGTGGCCGCCGGGCGCACCGCCACATCCGGCACCATCACCGGCGGCGTGGCCACGGCCGCCGGTGATGGTGCCGGCAGCGCGGTGGGCAGAGTGGTGACCGCATAGCTGGCGCGAGCCAGCAGCGCCGCGGCGGCAGCGGCGAGCAGCACCGCGGCCAGCGCACCGGCCACCACCGCCGCCGAGGTCACGTATCCCGCGGCCACCACCAGCCCGCCGGCGAACCC
>DATANT010000087.1:0-6655 GCA_036266115.1 Gemmatimonadaceae bacterium
CCCTCGAACATGAACTCGGCGAACTGGCCGTAGAGCAGCGGGCTGACCTCGCCCTCGACGCGCGTCGCGTCGACGACGAGGCGCGCGGCTAGCGGCGCCGGGGTCAGTGGCGCGTTCGCCGCGGTGTCGGTCGCCACACGCGCGGCCGACTCCGGGCCCGACGTCGAGCAGGCCGCGAACAGCCAGGCGCCCACGAGGAGCCGGACGCGGGGCGCGCGGCGGGGGGCGCGGGCGGCGAGGAGGGAGTGGGGTCGCTCGAGTCGCACGGCGGTAACCTCATCCGCCGCGGCGGCGCGCGCCAGGAGCGGGTCTTCCCCGAACCGGTGCCCCGCTCCACCGCGCCAGCGTCGCGCCACCCCATCCGAGTCGCATCGCGCTCGTGGCGGACGACGGCGACAGCTCGGATGCACACCCGTGACCGAACGGTTGCCAGGCGAACGCACGGCCTCGGTTGATTGCGCCTCGACTCTCTCGGCGCCGCACCACGACACGTCGTTCGTTGGTGGTCGTGCGGGGAGGCGGCAGTCGAGTGCTGGGCTGTATCGCATCTCCGGACGATGGGTCACGGCAACAGATCCGATCTGTGGAGATCGTTGGACGATGCAATCCAGCACGTTGAGATGGGCCGCCTTCGTGGTCACGGCGGCACTCGCTACTCCCCCACTCGCGCTCGCGCAGTCGCCGTCCGCGCTCGCGAGCCAGACACCGCTTCAGCAGGCCACGATCGTTGGCCGGGTCACCGACGCGGCCACCCAGCGACCCCTGGCCGGGGTCCAGCTGGTGGTGGTGGGCACGCAGCTCGGCGCCCGCACGGGCGATGACGGCACCTACCGACTAGCGCGAGTGCCCGGCGGCGCACAGCGCGTGCGCGCCAGCATGGTCGGCTTCGCGATGCAGGAGCTCAGCGTGGAGCTCGTCGCCGGACAGACCGCCACCCTCGACATCTCCATGCAGGCCCTCGCCCTCCAGCTCGGGGACGTGGTGGTGGTGGGCTACGGCACGCAGAAGGCCGCGACGCTCACCGGCTCCGTGAGCGCGGTGCAGGGCAAGACGCTCGAGAGCATCCCGTCGCCCAACCTGTCGAATACGCTGAGCGGCAAGCTTCCCGGCGTGGTCGCGGTCAACGCCAGCGGCGAGCCCGGGGGCGGCGGCTCCACCATCCGCATCCGCGGCAGCCACACCCTGAACGACAACAGTCCGCTCATCGTCATCGACGGCGTTCCGGATCGCGCCGGCGGGCTGGATCGGATCAACCCGCGCGACATCGAGAGCATCAGCGTGCTCAAGGACGCCTCCGCCGCCATCTACGGCTCGCGCGCGGCGAACGGCGTGATCCTCGTCACCACCAAGCGCGGAACGGTGGGGGACACCGAGGTCTCGGTCAACGTCAACCACGGCTTCAGCCAGCCCACCCGCCTGCCCGAGATGGCGGACGCCGCCACGTACATGACGATGCTGAACGAGATCGACGTGTACCGGAACGTCGCGCCGCGCTACACCGCGGAGCAGATCGAGAACCATGGAATCGGTGCCGATCCGTGGCTCTACCCGAACACCGACTGGTTCGACGAGGTGATCAAGTCGGCCTCGCCGCAGACCCGGGCGGACGTCTCCCTTCGCGGTGGCGCCGAGCGAATCCGGTACTTCCTCTCCCTGGGCGGACAGAGCGAGGAAGGTTACTACCGGAACAGCGCGACGAAGTACAACCAGTACGCGTTCCGGAGCAACATCGACGCGCAGGCCACGAATCGCCTCGGCGTCCGCCTGGACCTCACCGGACGCCTGGAGGATCGCGAGAATCCGACCCGGAGCGCGAGCTCCATCTTCCGCTCGATCCTGCGCGGAAAGCCGAACCAGCCCGCGTACTGGCCCAACGGCATGCCCGGCCCGGACATCGAGTACGGCGACAACCCCGTGGTGATCGGGACGCCGGCCACCGGATACGACCGCGACCAGCGCTACTACATGCAGGGCACGTTGGGTCTGGACTTCCAGGTGCCCGGCGTGGACGGGCTCACGCTGCGCGCCAACGCCTCGTACGACCAGATGTTCCGGTACCGCAAGCAGTGGCGCACGCCGTGGACGCTCTACACCTGGGATTACAAGACGCTCGACGCCAATGGCGAGCCCCTGCTCCAGCCCGGGTCCAGGGGATACAGCAGCCCGGAGCTCGACCAGTTCGACGAGCGGAACAACGGCGTCCTGCTGAACCTCGTCTCCGAGTACCGGCGCGACTTCGGCGAGCATAGCGTGGGCGTGCTGGGCGGCATGGAGCGGCAGACCACGGACTACTCCAACCTCAACGCCTTCCGCAAGAACTTCGTCTCCGACCAGCTGGACGAGATGTTCGCCGGCGGCGACGCCGACAAGAACAACGGCGGGAGCGCCGGGCTCTCGCGGCGGCAGAACTACTTCACGCGCCTCAACTACGACTTCGCGGACCGCTACCTGGTGGAGTTCGTGGGGCGGTACGACGGCTCGTACATCTTCGCCGAGGACCGGCGCTTCGGCTTCTTCCCCGCGGTCTCGGCGGGATGGCGCGTCTCGGAGGAGTCGTTCTTCCGGGATCGGGTGCCGGTCGTGAACGAGCTCAAGCTCCGCGCATCGTGGGGCCGCACCGGCAACGACCGCATCGACCAGTGGCAGTACCTGTCCACGTACGGCTTCGGCTCCGGCTACGTGTTCGGCGTGGACCGCGAGGTGAACAGCATCTACCCCACGCGGGCGCCGAATCCGGCGGTCACCTGGGAGGTCGCCAACCAGCTCAACCTCGGCCTGGACGCCGAGCTGCTCGACCAGCGGCTCTCCGTCACCTTCGACTACTTCGACGAGCGGCGCGAGGACATCCTGTGGTGGCGGAATGCCTCGGTGCCGCAGTCGGCCGGGCTCACGCTGCCGCGCGAGAACATCGGCAAGGTGGATAGCTGGGGGTACGACGGGTCGGTCACCTGGCGTCAGCCGCTGGGCGGCGACGGCTCGCTCGACATCACGCTCAATGGCGGCTACACGCAGAACCGGATCCGGTTCTGGGACGAGACGCCGGGCGCGCCCGACTGGCAGCGCTCCACCGGCTCGCGGATGGGCACCGGCTTGTACTACCGCTCGATCGGCGTGTTCGCGGACCAGGCGGCCGTGGACGCGTACCCGCACTGGAACGGCGCCCGCCCCGGCGATCTCATTTTCCAGGACGTGAACGGCGACGGCGCGATCACCGCCGACGACCGCGTGCGGATCGAGCAGAACGACGAGCCCACCCTCACCGGCGGCCTCACGCTCACCGGCCGGCTGCGCGGCTTCGACGCCACCGTCTTCTTCCAGGGCGCGAGCGGCGCCATGCAGTACCTGGTCACCGAGTCCGGCGACGGGGGCAACTACCTCCGCGAGTACGCCGAGAACCGGTGGACGCCCGAGAACCCGAGCTCCACGCACCCGAGAGCGTACAGCGGCTCCGAGTACTGGCGCTCCAACGCCAACACCTACTTCCTGCGCGACGCCGACTACGTCCGCCTCAAGTCGCTGGAGATCGGCTACCGCCTGCCCGAGGCCGTCGCCTCGCGCATCGGCGTGCGCGACCCTCGGGTCTACGTGAGCGCGTTCAACCTGCTCACCTGGGACAAGATGAAGCTGATGGACCCCGAGGGGCGGAGCTCGTCGGGCCAGTACTACCCACAGTCGCGCGTCTTCAACGCCGGCACGTCCTTCACGTTCTGAGCACGCGGATCCCGATCATGCTGAAGAAACTCGCCGCTCCGGCGGCCGCGCTCGTGGTGCTCGCGCTGGCCGGATGCGACAACTCGATCCTGGAAGTGAACCCGAAGGACCAGCTCTCGGACCGGATGGTCTTCGCCGATGCGGGCGTGGCCGAGACGTTCCTGAACGACATCTACCGGGGCGTGGGGCACGGGCTGAACGGTACCACCCTCTGGGCGCTCACCGACGACGGCCACAACACCCGCGGCGGTGGCACCACGCAGCACATGCAGTCCAGCATCTCGCCATCCAGCCTGGGCGCCATCGGGGGCGAGCGCTTCGCGCACTACCGGTGGGGTGACCTGTACCGGAGCATCCGACTGGCGAACATCTTCCTCCAGCAGATCGACAGCGCCACGATCGATCCGGCGAGGAAGCAGCGGATGAAGGGGGAAGCGCACTTCCTGCGCGCCTACTTCTACCACAATCTGATGCGGATCTATGGCGGCGTGCCGCTGATCACGCAGGTGTACGGGCTCGGCGACACCTTCGAGGTGCCGCGCGACAGCTTCGAGGCGACGGTCGACTTCATCGTGGCCGAGGCCGACTCCGCCGCCGCGCTCCTCCCCGTCTCGCACGCCGCGGCCGACCGCGGACGCGCGACGAGCGGGGCGGCGCTGGCGCTCAAGGCGCGCGTCCTCCTGTACGCCGCGAGCGATCTGTACAACCTCAACCCGAGCGGCCAGCCGGAGAACGGCTACACCGGCGGCGACCGCAGGGCGCGGTGGCAGGCGGCGCGGGACGCGGCGCGAGCGGTGATGGACCTCGGCGTCTACCGCCTCTTCAGGCCCGAGCCGGGGCCGGGCGAGTCGCCGGCGGAGAACTACGCCGCGATCTGGCTGACGCCGACGAACGACGAGATCGTCTTCGCCCGCTACTTCCTCGCGTCGCGCGGCACCATCGACATCCCGAACGTGGGTCGGTACGACGGCCCCAACGGGTTCCGCAACTGGGGCTCGAACACTCCCACGCAGAACCTGGTGGACGCGTACCGCATGGCCGACGGGTCGACGTTCGACTGGAACGACCCGGCGAAGGTCGCCGCGCCGTACGCGAACCGCGATCCGCGCTTCTACGCCTCGATCCACCACGACGGCGCCCGCTGGGTACCGCGTCCGAGCGACGTCGCCCGACTGGATCCCGTGGGTGTGATCCAGACCTTCTCGAAGGTGACGCTTCCCGATGGGAGCACCCTCCCGGGCCTCGATTCCCGCAGCGGCCCGATCGAGTCGTGGAACGGCACCTACTCCGGGTACTACAAGCGCAAGGCGATCGATCCCTCCGTGGATCACCAGTTCGTCGCGCAGGAGGTGCCCTGGCTCTTCATCCGGTACGCCGAGATCCTCTTCAACTACGCGGAGGCCTCGATGGCGCTGGACGACGAGCCCGAGGCGCGCAGGGTGCTGAACGAGATCCGGCGCCGCGCCGGGATGCCGGAGTTCGGCGCCTCCGTCACGGGCGAGCGGCTGCGGGAGGAGTACCGCAACGAGCGTCGCGTGGAGATGGCGTTCGAGGAGCAGCGCTACTTCGACGCGCGCCGCTGGATGATCGCGCCCGCGATGTTCGGCGAGAACGCCCGCGGCGTCGATATCACCGTCAGGGCCACCGATCCGCTCGACCGCGCCACGTACCACGACTACCAGTACCGGCTCATCGACGTGGAGCCCAGGACCTGGGCCGACAAGATGTACTTCATGCCGATCCCGCGCGACGAGATGAACCGGAACGCGCTGCTCAAGCAGAATCCCGGCTACTGAGCCGCGGCTCGGACCCTGACACGCAGAGACTCACATGAACGATGGATTCGACGTCCGCCGCGTCCTCGAGCGCGGCGGTACCCGCCGGGACTTCCTCCGCACCGGGAGCGGCGTGGCCGGGCTGATCATGCTCGGCGCGCTCCCCGCGAGCCGGGCGGACGCGCAGCTCCGGATGCGCGAGTATCCCTTCACGCTCGGCGTCGCCTCCGGGGATCCCACCCCGGATGGCGTCGTGCTCTGGACCCGGCTCGCGCCGGACCCGCTCCGCGGTGGCGGGATGCCGCCGCGGCGCGTCCCCGTCCGCTGGGAGATCGCCGCGGACGAGGGGTTCGCGCGCATCGTGCAGCGTGGCGAGGCGCTCGCGCTGCCGGAGCTGGCCCATTCGGTCCACGTCGAGGTGCGGGGCCTCGCGTCCGACCGCGTCTACTGGTACCGCTTCATCACGGGTGGGGCGGCGAGCCCGGTGGGCCGTACGCGCACCGCGCCGGCCGCCGGCGCGCGGCTGGACCGCTTCGCCCTCGCGTTCGCGTCCTGTCAGAGCTACCAGTCGGGCTATTACACGGCCCACCGGCATCTGGCGAACGAGGACGTCAACCTCGTCGTCTTCCTGGGCGACTACATCTACGAAGGTGGGATCGACCAGGGCGGCGTCCGGCGGCACACGGGCCCCGAGATCATGTCGCTCGGCGACTACCGCGACCGCTACGCGCTGTACAAGACCGACCCCGATCTGCAGGCGGCGCACGCCGCCTTCCCGTGGACCGTCACCACCGACGACCACGAGGTGGACAACAACTACGCGGGGGAGATCTCCGAGCGGTACGATGCGCCGCAGCTCTTCCTGCAGCGGCGCGCCGCCGCCTACCAGGCCTACTACGAGCACATGCCGCTCCGCCGGTCGTCGATGCCCAAGGGGCCCGATCTCCCGCTCTACCGCCGGCTCGGCTTCGGCGACCTGCTGGAGCTCAACGTCCTCGACACGCGGCAGTACCGCACCGACCAGCCGTGCGGGGACAGCGTCACGCCGCACTGCGCCGAGTCCCTGTCCCCGGACGCCACCATCCTCGGCGCGGCGCAGGAGCGGTGGCTGCTCGACGGGCTCGGCGCCTCCGCGGCGCGCTGGAACCTGCTCGGCAACCAGCTGCCGC
>DATANT010000088.1:0-31431 GCA_036266115.1 Gemmatimonadaceae bacterium
TCTGGAACCCCGGCAGCCGCTATACGCTGGGCGCGCTCAAGCCCGAGGGCAGCGATCTCGCGCCCCGGACGCCCAAGCCGGTGGCGCCGCGGCGCTCTGCGCGGCCCGATTCCGTCCGGCGCGACAGCGTGCGCGCCGACAGCGCCAGGGCCCGCGCGGTTCCGTGATCATCGCGACTCAGCGGGGGGTCGTGAGCCCGCTGCGCGGCGACGGCGTGCTGATGGGCGACCACTGCTCGCGCCCGATGAACCAGCCCACCACGGCCCCGATCCCCAGCCCGATCAATCCGCCCGATGCGGCGCCCTTGGCGAACTCGCTGCCCGAGGGGTTCACCTGCGAGCTGGCCCCGGCGCCACCCAGCACCGCGCCGACGGCGCCCGCGATCAGTCCGTAGCGCAGCGCGCCCTTGCTCTTGCTCACGCCGTCGCTCAGCTCCATGCGCTCGATGTCCGTGAAGCGCACGGTGGTGCGACGGTACTCCTCGAGCACGGCCGGGCCGGGGTCCATCATGAAGCGCCGGCGGCGCTGTCCCACGGTGTCCACCACGAAGGCCGAGGGCAGCACCGAGTCCACCATGCCGGTGACCTTGCGGCGTCCAGTGGGAGCGAGGTGAATCCGCACCCGGTCGCCCACCTCCACGGCCTCCACCTGCTGGGCGCCGGCCGGTCGCGCCATGGCCCCACCCACGAGCGCCCCTCCACCGAGCAGCCACGCCAGCAACGCGGCACGCCCCACGTGTCCGCCGAGCAGGTTTCCGTCACGCATCGGCCAGCTCCTCCAGTCGGGTCTCCAGCTCGCTCGCCATCCCGGGGTGTCCGAACCGCAGCGACGCGGCAATGCCCAGCCGCAGCGCCTCCCGCGCCTCGTCCAGACGCCCGAGCCGCTCCAACGCCTCGGCCAGCCGCCCGTAGCCGTTGCCCTCGTCGTCGTGGCGAGCCAGGTACGCCGTGAGGTGCTCCCGCGCCTCCTCGTACAGGCCACTCTTGAGCGCCTCGTTGGCGAGCCCGAAGCGGGCGAGCACGTTGTCCGGGTTCGCCGCCACCATCTGGCGAAAGTTGTCCAGCCGAGAGCTCGGTGGGTTCGTCATCGGGTCAGAAGGTGGGAGATCGCGTCGGCGACGCACTGCGGTGCTTCTTCAGGGACGAAATGACGAACGCTGGGGCACACGTGCAAGGTGGCATCCGGAATCGCCTCGCGCAGCCGCTCGGCCACGCCGACCGGCTGGAACGGGTCGTCGGCGCCCCACACGATGGCGGTGGGCGCCACCACGTTCTTCAATCGCGAGGCCAGCGCCACGGTGTCGGCGGAATCGAGCTCGTTGAGGTGCTGCACGAACGTATCGCGCCCCTCGGCGGTGGCGAACGGGCGCGCGTACAGCTCCACGGAACGCAGGGCCCGCTCGTGCTCCACGTAGCCGCGCGCCAGCTCGCGGCGCAGCAGCGTCACCAGCCACTCCGAGGGCAGGTGGCGGGTGAGCGGCGCCATGGCGCGGGCGAGCTTGAGCTCGCGCACCGGCCACTCGTCGAACGCCGCCGAGTCCACCAGGCCCAGATGCGACACCCGAGTGGGCCAGCGCACGGCCAGCATCTGCGCCACCGCGCCACCCATGTCGTGGCCCACGATGCAGGCCCGCTCGATGAGCAGCGTGTCCATCAGGGTGATCACCCGCTCGGCATGGCCGAGCACGGTTACCGGCTGGCCGTTGGGGCGGTCGCTGCGGCCAAAGCCCAGCTGGTCCAGCACCACCACGCGGTGGCCGGCGGGCAGCAGCGGAACGACGTCGGCCCAGAGGTGCGAGGAGGTGGGAAAGCCGTGCAGGAGCACCACCGGCTCCCCGGCGCCGCGCTCCCCGGCGGCGTAGTAGTACAGCCGCACGCCACCCACATCCAGGAACTCACCGCGCATGGGCGCCGCGCCGGTGGCCCCTCGTCCGCTCTCCCACCAGCAGCGGCCGGGAGCCCGCCAACACCGGGCCCCCGGGGCCGCGCTCATCGTTCGCGGTGCAGCGCCTGGAGTTTCGGGAGATGATGGTCACTGCACCGAAGATACGAACCCATCCCCCGGGCAGACAGTAGCCAGACGGCTCAGGGTTTGGCGGCCGCCGGTGCCTGGCCGTGGGCGCCGTGCGCGTCGTGGGCGCCATGCGCGGGGGCGGCCTTCGCGGGCGCGCCATGCGCGGGGGCGTGCGACTTCATGTTCGCGTCGAATGCCGCCTGCTGACCCGGGGTGAGCTGCTGGCGAAAGGCCGCGTGCTCCTCCGTCATGAGCGCCTGCAGGCGCGCCTGGTCCACCGGCTTGCCGGCCGCCCTGGCGCTGTCGCGCACGGCGTCCATCTGCGCGTGATAGCGCTGCTGGACGGCCACGATCTGGGCGCGCTGGGCCGAGGTGAGCGTGATGCCGGCGAAGTGGGCCGGCAGGTCGCCGGGGAGGTCCGCCGGCACGGCTGGCGCGCCGTGCGCGTGACCGCCGGCGTGCGGCGCCTGGGCGGAGGCGGTGACGGACAGCCCGGCGACCAGCAAGGCGGCCAGCGCGGCCGAACGCGAGACGTTCATCGGGTGTTCTCCGGGGCGGGGTGGAGCGGGGCGGGGCGGCGCGCGCGCGCCACGCTGGATGATCGCGCCAAGCTAACGCCGGCATGGCACGACGCCCATCCCCACGGCCGGGGGCCGCGAGTGATGGGCGTCGAACTCCGCTGTCCTGGTCGAGGCCGGGTCAGCGCCGGGTCGGGGGAGTGGCCGGCGCGGCCGGCTTCCCCTGGTCCTTCGCGCGGTCGCGCTGGCCGCTGCGGTCGCGGCTGGCGGGGCGGTCCCCACGATTCGGGTGCTCCCGCATCCGCGCCTCCATCCGCTCGCGCATCCGCGCCGCGTTCGCATCGAAGGTGCCCTGCTGGTCCGCGGTGAGCACGGCGCGCAGATCGCGCTGCTGGGCCTGCATCAACTGCTGCGCCTTGGTGCGCATCCCGGCCCGGGCCGCGCTGTCGCGGGGCGCGCCGCCCTGCGGACGCAGCGCCTGGAACTGCGACCGGTACGACTCGCGGATCTTCTTCACCTGCGCCTGCTGGGCATCGGTGAGGGCGATGCCGCGGAAGAGCGCCTGGTGCCGCTGGCGCTCGCCCCGGCGCTGCCCCGGCCTGGCCTGCTGGCCCTGCCGTCCGCGGGCGTGGGGCGCGCGGCGCGCGCCATCGGCGCGCCGGGTGCCGGAGTCCGTTGCCGGTGGGCTGCCGGGCGCGGGCGTGGTCTGCTGTGCGTCCACGGCGCCGGCCGCGGTCACGGCCAGGGCAAGGGCGAGAATCGTGGTGATGGTGCGAGTGCGTTCCATGTGCTGCCGCTCCTCGGTTGGTGTCCCGCACGCGCGGCGGGGTTGCATCAGGGTGGACGTCGGGGAGCGAGCGGTCGTTAAGGGGGCGGGGCGGGGGGCTGGCCGCTACGGATCGGTGGAAGCGGGTGGCGCGGATCGCGCGGATCGCACCTCACCCGACGCCGCGGGACACTGCAGCCGGTGGGCGCGCGGAGGGCCGATCCCGGTGGTGGCGCGGGGGTCGGCGTGGGCGGGCGCGTTCGGGGGCCGGCGCGGCAGGGTTGAGGGATCCGGGGATGAGTTGCCCTGGACGCGGACTGGCGGTAACACCGCCGACCGGAGTCCAGAGCGGTTCGGCAGTTCGGTCGTTCAGCCGTTTCCCCGGCCCCTGGCCCCGGCCCGCCGGCCCATCCGGCCCGCCATCCCCCGCCCCCGACGTCCCTCCGAGCCCTGCTCGCGGGTCACGCCAGGCCCCTGATCCCGGCCTGCCACGACGGCGGCTCCCTGCTCGCGGGGACCGCAATTCCCTCGGCCCGGCCCGCCAACGCATCGCTGACCGCCAACCCCTGCTCACGCCCGACCTCACCACCCTCACCTGCTCACCTTGCCCCTCCCCCTAAGTGCTTGCCCTTACACGCAATCTGCCCGCGCGTCTAGCCCTTCAGCGCGAAGAATGCTATCCTTAGAGCGCCGTGCAGCCAATCTGCCGTGGGCGCCGCGACCGTGTAGTCATCCCAGGACTGACTCTCTAGCACCAGGCCGTGACTGTTCCACTTCTGACTCTCGCCCCGCCTCCCGCCCCGGCCGCGGCCCCGAGCCCCGTCTCGCTCCCGCTCGGCTGGCTGCTCGACACCGCGGCTCTCCCCATCCAGTACCGCGCCATCACCGAGGTCGCACCGCTGGATGAGAGCGCCCAGGCGGCGGTGCGCTGGATGCCATACGCGTACGAGCGGGCCCTCGCCCTCGTGCTGGCACAGCATCCAGACGGCACGTGGGGCAACGCCATGCTCCGCGTACCCACCGAGCACGACCGCTGGCCGGCGGGCGTCGGCACCATCACGGCGGTGCGCCGCCTGCTGGAATGGGGATGGGGGCAGGACTCCCCGCCGCTGCTCCAGGCACGACGCGTCCTCTTCCGGCTGCTGGCCGAAGATGACGATCCGGCGTACCTGTACGAGTTCGCCGGAGAGGCGAAGAGCGAGGACATGGTGCGTCGCGGTCGGAGCATCCTGCGCGAGGCGGCCGCGGCCGTGCTCGCGCAGGCCGGCTACGAGCGCGACCCGCGCCTCCGTGGCGCGGCCCAGCGCATCCTGGGGCGTGTCACCGAGTACCTGCGCTCGCCGTCGGCCGCCAAGCCGTGGATCCGCGTCGGCAACCGGCAGGTGCTCCCCGCCGACGCCGCTCCGCCCTCCACCTCGGTGCTGTCCATGCTCGCGTACATGCCGCTCTTCCGTAGCGAGCACGCGGACTCCATCGATCTCATCTACGAGCACCTGATCCAGCCGATGCCGCGCCAGGAGCCGGTGCAGGTGGTGGGTGACGACCTGGTGCTCCAGCCGCACCTCGTCCTGGGCGACCAGCTCCCGCACCGCAACGCGGCCGACGCGGACATCCCGAGCGCCCTCGCCTGGCTCGAGACCATGGCTCGACTCGGCTTCCTGAAGCGCCACGAGGCGTGGTGCAAGCTGTTCGAGCGCTTCCTCGACGAACGCGGCCGCGACGGCATCTGGCACCCCCGCAAGGACACGGTGGCGCCGAAGAGCGACAACCCGTTCGTGTGGTCGTACTTCCCGCTGGACGTGGACGCCGCCGGCGAGGCTCGGTGGACGGACGTCACCTTCCGCCTGGCGCTCATCGCCAAGCTCATGGGCCGCCCGATCCAGCTGGTGTGATCACGCGCGCCGGCGCGCCCGGATCGTCGGGGCGCCGTCTTCGGCCGGACGAGTGGTACCCTGCGGGCGACCCGGTCGCCCGCGCTCGTTTCGTCACGCTGGCCTCGGGCCACCGCGTTCGGGTGGTCGAGGCGGGCGACCCATCGGCTCCGCCGGTGCTCCTCCTCCACGGATGGGCCTGCTCGGCGTACAGCTTTCGCTTCACGCTGCCGGCGCTCGCCGCCGCCGGCCTGCACGCCACGGCCGTGGACCTGCTCGGCCACGGTCAATCCGACAAGCCGCTGGCCACGGAGCTCTATTCCGCCGACGCCCTCACCCGTCAGGCGGCGCACCTGCTCGACGCCCTGGACCTGGGGCCGGTGAGCATCGTGGGCCATTCGCTGGGCGGGGGAGTGGCACTGCGGCTGGCCGCGTCGCACCCGGAGCGTGTGGGCCGGGTGGCGGTGATCAATCCGGCGAACGCGAGCGCGATCCCCATTCTCCGCGTGGCGCGTTGGCTCAGCCCACCGGCGGTGGCTCCGCTGCTGCCTCGCCTGGCCACCCGCTGGTTGTTCGGGCTCGTGCTCCGGTCGGTTCAGGGCGGTAACCACGGGCGATACACCGCCCGCGACGTGGATGAGTACTGGGCCCCCACCCAGTCACCGGACTTCGTGAGCGCGCTCCGGTTGCTGGTGCACGAGTACGACTGGTCCCCACTGGCGCCCGACACCCTGCTCACGCTTCACCAGCCCCTCCTCGCGATCCTCGGCGACCGCGACCGCCTGACGCCCGCCGCCGACATCGAGCGCTGGCTGCGCGACCGTTACGGTGGCCCGGTTCGAGTGCACCGCATCTCCGCCGGGCACACCGTGCAGGAGGAGGCGCCGGCGGCCGTGAACGCCGCGCTCGTCGACTTCCTCGCGCCGGCGGGTCGCCTCGAGCGCGGTGAGGCGCACGCGCGGGGCGCACGAAGTGCCGCGAGCGGTGGCAGCGGACTGGACGAGCCGTTAGATTCAGACTCATGAGCCCGCGTTCCGTGCCGAGGTAGCAGAGGCATGCGGGCCATGGAGCCGATTCCTATCGCTTGGGGACATGGGCTCACCGGAGAGCCAATGCTGCGCCTCGCAGCAACGTCCTTCCGCCACATTCGCTGACGATCGCCCGTTCGCTGCGCCCTCCGCGCAGACGAATGCAGGGCGATCGTGTGCCGGGCGCGACGCTCGGCGATGACATGCGCGCCGGATCCCCGGGACGGACCCGGGCAAGCGGCCCCGGCGCACCAAGCAAGGGATCATGGACCAGAGCACAACCGAAACGCTGACCACCTTCGCCGACCTCGGTCTGGCGAAGCCGTTGCTCGATGCGGTGCGCGACGCCGGCTACGAGCATCCCACGCCCATCCAGCGCGACGCCATTCCGCTCGCGCGGCAGGGGCGCGACCTGATGGGGCTCGCGCAGACCGGCACCGGCAAGACGGCGGCGTTCACGCTGCCCATCGTGGACCGCCTGCTCGGTGGCCCGCGTCGCACGCGAGCGCTCATCCTCACTCCCACGCGCGAGCTCGCGATGCAGGTGGAGGAGAGCTTCGTGAAGTACAGCAAGCACGCCGACGTGGACGTGGTGGCCGTCTATGGCGGGGTGCCGCTGGAGCCGCAGGAGAAGAAGCTGCGCGAGGGAGTGGACGTCGTGGTCGCGACGCCCGGCCGGCTGCTCGACCATCTGGACCGTCAGAACGTGGTGTTCGACGATCTCGAGGTGCTGGTGCTCGACGAGGCCGACCGCATGCTCGACATGGGCTTCGCGCCGCAGATCAACAAGGTGGTCGCGCAGATTCCCAAGTACCGCCAGACGCTGCTCTTCAGCGCCACCATGCCGCCCGAGGTGGAAGCGCTGGCCCGCAAGTACCTGCGCAAGCCGCTGGTCGTGCAGGTGGGCCGCCGCTCCATGCCGGCCAGCACCGTGACCCACGCCGTCTACCCGGTGCCGCGCGAGCGCAAGAGCGAGCTGCTGGCCGAGCTGCTCAAGACCAACACGCAGGGGCCGGTGCTCGTGTTCACGCGCACCAAGCACGGTGCGGACCGCGTGGTGCGGCATCTGGAGAAGGCAGGCGTGGCGGCCACCGCCATGCACGCCGACAAGAGCCAGGCGCAGCGTACCAAGGCGCTCGAGCAGTTCAAGAGCGGCGAGATCACCGTGCTCGTGGCCACCGACATCGCGCAGCGCGGGCTCGACATCTCGGGCATCACGCACGTCATCAACTACGACGTGCCGCAACAGCCCGAGGATTACGTGCATCGCATCGGCCGCACCGGCCGTGCGGCCGCGTCGGGTGACGCCTACACCTTCATGTCGCCCGACGAGATCGCAATGGTGCGCACCATCGAGCACGTGATCGGTCAGCCGATCCCGCGCATCTCGGTGCCGGGTTACGACTTCGGCACCATGGCCGCGGACTGACTGCCGCCGCTGACGGGCCGCCGCCCGTAGAACCGGCGGCGGCCCCGGCCTCTCTACCCAAACTGCCCGTGTCGAGCCGTCCGTACATCCTTGCCGAGTCCACCTGGAAGACGGTGGACGCCACGCCCTATGAAGTGGCGGTGCTGCCGTGGGGTGCCACCGAGCCGCACAACTATCACCTGCCCTACGCCACGGACACCATCCAGTGCGATGCCGTGGCGGCCGAGGCGGCGCGGTTGGCATGGGACGAGGGCGCGCGCGTCGTGGTGCTGCCCACGGTGCCGTTCGGCGTGAACACGGGGCAGCTCGACCTCAAGCTCACGCTCAACGTCAACCCGAGCACCCAGCATGCCCTGCTGGGTGACCTGGCGCGGGCGCTCGCCGGGCAGGGCGTGCGCAAGCTGGTCATCCTGAACGGCCATGGCGGCAACGACTTCCGGCAGATGATCCGCGAGCTGCAGCCCACGGTGGATCTGTTCATCTGCGCGCTCAACTGGTACTCCTGCGTGGACCCTCGCCCCTACTTCGACGAGCCCGGGGATCATGCGGGCGAGTTGGAGACGAGCGTGATGCAGCACGTGGTGCCCGAGCTGGTGCGTCCATTGGGCGAGGCGGGGGACGGCCACGCGCGCCGCTTCACCGTGGCCGGCCTGCGCGACGGATGGGCCTGGGCGCCGCGCCGCTGGACGGAGGTGAGCGCGGACACGGGCACCGGCAACCCGGCCGCGGCCACGCCGGAGAAGGGTGCCCGCTTTCTGGCCGCCGTGGCGGAGCGCGTGGCGGGGTTGCTCGTGGAGCTCGACGCCGCGGATCCGGCCAATCTCTACGCGTGAACCCATCCACCGCGCCGTTCTCCACCTCGCGCATGGCCGCCTCAGTATCGCACCCGCCCCAGGCGAGACACGGTGAGTGTGTCGGCCAGCGCGCCCAGGCGCACCACCACGCGCAGGTTGGCCGCCCCGAACCCCATGCCGGTGGCCGAGTAGGCCATGGAGTCGCGGCTGGCGTCCAGGGTAACGCCGTAGAGGGTGCCGAGCTGGCGCTCCAGGCGCACCGATCCGCCGGCGCGCACCTGGACGCTGGTGGCGCTGAGGTGCACCGAGGCGCCGCCGGTGGCCAGGGCGAGCCCGCGCGCCGTGGAGAACGCCCTACCGACCTCGGCCGTCGCCGAGCGGAGGGAGGCCGAGTGGAGGATGTGGCGGAGCGATGCGAGGCTGAGGGCCGAGAGTGTGGCGAGGATGGCCAGGATGGTGAGGAGCTCGATGAGAGTGGTGCCTTGGCGCCGCGATGGCGCGCTGCCGCGTACCTGCACCGTCGTGCTCCGTGGTCGGGTCGTGGAGGCATGATGGGTATGGGTTGGCGCGACCGTGGTACCGTGGCGCCGCGGGCCGGCGCGAAACCTTGCGAGACGGGGCGAGCGATGGCTGAAGCCGGGTGCGGAGCGCGCGGGGGTGCTGCCGGAGTGGGGTCGAGGATCGCCCGGGCCGGGAGGCGGGCGGCGGTAGGGGCGGCCGTGATGCTGGCAAGCGCCTGCGTGCCAGGCGGCTCGCCCGACGTGGCCGCCGGCGCGGCGATGATCGATCTGAGCGACGCCATCAACGCGCTGCGGGCGGAGAACGCCATGTTGCAGAGCGAGGTGGATTCGCTGCGTGGGATGGTGGCGCGGCAGGACACGATCGTGCGGCGCATCGCGGCGGCCACCGGCGTTCCGGTCACCCCGCAGTAACGCGCGTGCCGGTGATCGTCAGCGTGCGGGTCACGGTCGCACGACGGCTCTTTGCCCGCGGTGCCGCGCCGCTAAGTTCACTCCCCGGTACTCGTGGCCGCGGGATTGCAGGCCCCGGTCATCTGTCCGGGGGCGGAGCGCGGGCTCCGATGCCATCGCGACGCGCGTTCCGGCGGCCATTCCGCGGAGCGGAGGCGGCGCGGGGTGGCGTGCCGATGCTCGAGGTGTTCAGGCTGGGGCGGCGTGCCGTGCCCGGCGATGTGGTGCGTCTGCTCGAGGCGCACGGTGCTGGCCCGGCAGGAGGGCGAAAGTGATCTCGCGACTGGTAATAGAATGCGCATAGCGTTGTCCACCGGCGGCGGCGACGCGCCGGGCCTCAACGCCGTCATCCGGGCGGCGGTGCTCTCGGCCATCGATCGCGGCTGGGACGTGCTCGGCATCATCCGCGGCTTTTCGGGGCTGCTCGGTGACGACGAGGTGATCCGGCTCACGCGGGAGTCCGTGCGCGGCATCGCGCACATGGGCGGCACCATCCTGCGTACCACGAATCGTGGGAGCCCGTTCGCGTATCCCGTGCGGCAGCCCGACGGCACGTACGTGGAGGTGGACCGCTCCGACGAGCTGATGGAGAATGCCGCCAACCTCGGCATCGACGCCATCATCACCATCGGCGGCGACGGCTCGCTGGCCATCGGGCAGCGGCTCGTGAAGAAGGGGATGAAGATCATCGGGGTGCCGAAGACCATCGACAACGACGTGAGCTGCACCGTCACGACGTTCGGCTTCGACACCGCGGTGCAGACGGCGCTCGAGGCCATCGACAAGCTGCACACCACCGCCGAGAGCCACGACCGGGTGATCGTGCTCGAGGTGATGGGGCGCGACACCGGCTTCATCGCGCTGCATTCCGGCCTGGCCGGCACGGCGGACGTCATCCTCATCCCCGAGATTCCCTACGACATCGGCGCCGTGTGCGAGAAGGTGATGGCGCGCGACCGCGCGGGCCGCCGCTTCTCCATCATCGTCGCGGCCGAGGGCGCGTTCCCCAAGGGAGGCGCGGAGTCGGTGATGGGCGCCTCGCTGCCGGGGCAGGCCAAGCGCGTGGGCGGCATCGCCGAGTCGCTGGCGCGGCAGATCCAGGAGTGCACCGGCAAGGAGTGCCGGTCGCTCGTGCTGGGCCACCTGCAGCGCGGCGGGCAGCCCACCGGCTACGACCGGCTGCTGGCCACACGCTTCGGCGGCGCCGCGGTGCGCGCCGTGGCGGACGAGAAGTGGGGGCACATGGTGGCGCTGCAGTCGCCGCACATCGTCACGGTGCCCATCGAGGAGGTGCTGCGCCAGTCCAAGCGCGTGGATCCCAATCACGACGTGGTGCAGACCGCGCGGTCCACGGGGATCTCGTTCGGGGATTAGGTCGGCATCGCGCCAACGCCGCTCGCCTTGCCGCCCCAACCTGCGCACGTAGGTTGGGGCGGCTTGCGTTTGCGGCCCCAGTGGCGTTCGGCGGACGCGCGCGGATCTCCGGCCTTCACTTTCGACTCACTCTGTGTACTCGACCTGCCTCTTCTGTCATGGTGCGCTGGGTGCGAATCCGCTCATCGAGAGCTTCCCGGTGGGGCGCCGCCTCGCCTTCGACGGCGCGCGCGGACGGCTCTGGGTGATCTGCACGAAGTGCGGGCAGTGGAACCTCACGCCGCTGGAGGAGCGCTGGGAAGCGGTGGAGGATTGCGAGCGCCACTACCGGACGGCACGCCGACGCGTCACGACCGATCAGATCGGTCTCGCGCGCGTCGCCGGCGAGCTGGATCTGATCCAGATCGGGCGGCCGCTTCGCCCCGAGTTCGCCGCGTGGCGCTACGGGGAGCGCTTCCGTCAGCGGCGGAGACGCCACCGGCTCGTCCGCGGCATCACGCTGGCCGCGTTCATCGGCGGAGCGGCGACGGGCTACTTGCCGGCGGGTTCGGCGTGGCTCCTCTACACCATGGCGTACGGATGGCTGATGCGTCGCAGTGAGCGGCAGACCGAGGTGGGCGCCGCTCGGCGGTTCATCGCGTGGACGGTCGCCGAGCGCACCGGAGCGCAGCTGCCGGCCGATCAGGCGGGTTTCGTCGAGACCCGCCTGATCTCGACCGCGGACGAGCAAGGCTGGGGAATCCGGCTCGGCTCTCAGCCCGATGCCATCGACATCACGGGCGCCGACGCGCTCCAGGCCGCGCACCTGCTGCTGCCGGCCAGTAACGGCTTTGGCGCGTCGCTCCGGGATGTGGATCGCGCCATTCGCGCGATCGAGGACGTAGGCGACCCGTCACGATTCTTCTCCCACGCGCTGGAGCGCGTGCGCCGCCGGGGCGACGTCTACTCGTCCATCGTCGCGTACGAGCCCGTGGTGCGGCTGGGGCTCGAGATGGCTGCGCACGAGGAGACGGAGCGCCGCGCCATGGACGGCGAGCTCCAGCGGCTGGAAGCAGCCTGGCGCGCCGCGGAGGAGATCGCGCGGATCGCCGACGACCTGCTCGTGCCCGAGGCCGTACACGATCGCATTCGTCTGGCGAGGAGCGAGAAGGGCGCGAGTGCCTCGCCAGTCAAGCCGGAGTGCGGATAGCGCGCTCCCGCGCGCGGTCGGCGACGGCGCGCGGGAGCATGTTCTCACTGCGCGCTGGCCGTCGTCGGGGGCGTGAGCTGGGCCAGCTGCGTCTGCACCGACTGCACGATGATCTCCCGCGCTCGGCGGGCGATGTCGTCCAGCGACGGCGAGGCGGCGTACATCTGCCGCGCGCGCTGGCGCAGCTCCTCCACCGTGGGCACGTGCGGCAGATGCAGCTCGGCCAGCGCCGCCTCCGCCTGGGGCCAGGGGCCGTGCGCCCACGCCTCGCGCGTGCGCGCCACGATCTGATCCACCGGGAAGCTGGCCGCGAGCTGCCGCGCCACCTTCTCCACCACGCCGCGTCCCAGCTTCTTCTCGTTGCGCACGATGGCTTCCGGCGGCGCGTTCAGGTCCCACACCACGCGCACCCACGAGAGCGCCTTGAGGACGTAGAACGTGATGTCCACCTCCCACCAGCGAAAGCCCTGGCGCGTGGAGGCCATGTAGGCGTGGTGGTTGTTGTGCCACCCCTCGCCGAGCGTGATGACGGCCAGCCACCAGTTGTTGCGCGAGTCGTCGCCGGTGACGTAGCGCTGCTTGCCGTGCACGTGCGCCAGCGAGTTGATCATGAAGGTGCCGTGGTACACCAGCACGGTGCTCCAGAAGAAGCCCACGATGAGCCCGGACCATCCGGCCACGAGCCAGGCCCCGACGGCAAGTGCCGCGGCGGACACGTACTCGTGCCTGTTGAGCCACACGAGCTCCGGGAACTTCGTGAGGTCGGGCAGCGCGTCGTAGTCGGTGTCCGTGTGCTGGGGCGAGAAGATCCACCCCATGTGCGAGTACCAGAAGCCGCGGTGTCGAGGCGAGTGCACGTCGTGCTCGGTGTCCGAGTGCTTGTGATGGTGCCGGTGCTTGGCCGCCCACCAGAGCGCGCCACGCTGGGCGGTGCTCTGCGCGAGGAGCGCGAGCAGGAACTGTCCCACCCGGCTGGTCCGGAACGAGCGGTGCGAGAAGTAGCGGTGGTAGCCGGCGGTGACACCGAACATGCGCGTCACGTAGAGCACCACGCAGATGACGAGCGCCTCCGCCGTCACCCCGGTCCAGATCGCGGCCAGACACACGACGTGGACGAGCGCGAAGGGAATCGGATCGGGATGGATGATGTCGTCGTGGTACTCGTCATCGTGCTGGTCGTGGCCGAGCGGGGTGGCGCTCGCGTGCAGCGGGGCGTTGTGCGGTGCGGTCAACTGCGGATCCTCGGGTCGGGATGGCGCCGCGGGTGTGGCGGGCCGGGTTGGAGGTGTTACGAGACGTGGGTGGGAACGGGGTGCGCCACGAGGGCGCCGAGCGTGGCCATGTACTGCTCCACGTCGAAGCGGGAGGGATCCATGACCGCCTGCAGCGCGCATCCCTCGATGAAGCCCGCCACCACACCGGCCAGCCCCAGCGGCGTGACGCCGGCGAAGCGCTGGGGGGCGCTCTCCACCACCTGCTGGGCGATGACGAGCAGGGAGTCGCGGTAGCGGTCGAGCGCCCCGCGGATGGTCTGGCGCACCGCGGGGTTGCGGGTGCCCAGCACCCAGTAGTCGAAGAACAGCTCGACGCGGGCGCGCTGTCGCGGCAGCCGCTCGATGTCGCGCCGGACGATGGCCAGCATGCGCTCGGCCGGATCGGCGATGGTGACGGCCAGGCCGCGCACCTCGCCGGCGACGATGGTCCGCTCGAGCAGCCAGTCGAGCAGTGCGATCAGCAGGGCGTCGATCGTCTTGAAGTAGAAGAAGACCAGGCCGCTGCTGATGCGCGCCTCGGTGGCGACGCTGCGCGCGGTGACCCCGGCCAACCCCGAGCGCGCCGCCACGGCGAAGGCGGCCCGCAGGATGTCGTGCCGGCGCTGCTCTTCGGGCGCTTTCCGTCCAGGCATGCGGTGCGGCGGTCTGCGGGGTATGATGCGGCGGGAGCTCGGCGGTTCCGAATTGCCGAGCCGGCTGGTGGCGGGGAGGGAAACGTCATTGATCGCGCGGTCAATGTCAACGCGCCGGGCTCGGCCGAGCCGTGCGCGGAGGGATTCGCCGGGCCGCGACTGTCCACCGGCGCGTGTCCCGCAGCGGGGACACTCGCGGGCGTAGCTGCGGGGTGCTGTCGTAAGTCGTTGTCTCGTGGGCTGTTGGCAGCACCGTACGGCGGCGCCCGGGTGGCACCGGCCGTGCATTCCTGGGGTGTGCCGCTGGCTGTACGGCGGTTCAATGCGGAGGCTCGATGAAGGGTTGGGTCGTACTGATGTTGGGATTCTCGGCCTCGGCCGCCACCGCGCACGCCCAGCAGGGTGAGACGGGGGAGGTGCCGGCGCAGTACGCGCCGCCGCCCGGGATGTGCCGGGTGTGGCTGGCGGGGGTTCCCGCCGCGCAGCAGCCCGCGCCCACCGATTGCGCGACCGCCATCCGCAAGCGGCCCAGTCAGGGACGCGTGCTCTTCGGCGCGGATCGCGAGACGGCGCGGCCCGTGGTGCTGCCCGCCAGGCCGCCGGCGGCGACCGCGGACGAGGATCGGCGGGCGAGACGCGAGCCGGCGAGCGAGGAGCGGCGGGCGAGACGGGAGCCAGCGGACGAGCAGCGTCGCGATCCGCCGCGCGCGGAGCGGCGCGCGGAGCCGCGCACCGAGCCGCGCACCGAGCCTCAAGCGGAACCGCGCGCGGAGTCACGCGCGGAGCGCACCCGGCGCGGCGCGCCGCCCTCCGCACGCTCCCGGCAGCCGTAGCAGCGCCGCGCCAGGCTTCCTATCACGGCGTCGTCCTTGCACGTTTCCCCGACGTGCGCACAATCCATGACCGCTACCTGCCCCCCGATCACGACGCGTTCGTCGCCGCCGAGCCGCCCACCGGCCGCGTGATCGTCATCGCGCCCACGCGCGCCGCGTGCGAGACCATCGAGCTCGCACTGCACCTTCACATCGACACCTTCCTGGAGAAGCACCACGGGGTGCGCGTGCGTGAGCTCGCCGCCTCGGGCCGCGGCTTCGGCATCGTGGCCGGCACCGGCACGGGCAAGACGCTCGCCGTGCGGCCCATCGCCGAGATCATCCTGGGCTCGGACGAGCTCCGGGTGGGCGTGGTGAACCGGGAGCGCGAGGCCACGCCGGACACGCCGTCGTGGAACGTGGTGATCGTCACCACCGGCATCGCGCGGCGCTGGTTCCAGGACGGCGACATCCTGCCGCAGGACACGCTCGTGGTGGACGAGATCCACCAGACGTCGGCGGAGCTGGAGCTGTGCCTGGCGCTGGGCAAGCGCGTGGGCTGCCGGTTCGTGTGGCTCTCGGCCACCGTGGACCCGGAGTTCTACGCGCGATACCTGGACTCCGCCGACGTGCTCGAGGTGTCCGCGTTCGATCCCACCAAGGCCGCCACGGTGAAGGTGGTGAACCGGGAGCCGCTGGAGTTCCTGGACGAGCGCTTCCTGCAGAACACCGTGAAGCAGCGGCGCGGCGTGGGCATGTTCGTGCCCACCCGCAAGATGACGGAGGAGCTGGCGCTCGCGGTGGAGCGGCGCGCCCCCCGCGTCAACAGCGTGTTCTATCACGGTGGTGAGCCCATCCGCGTGCTGCGCCCGTTCCTGGAAGGCGCGGAGAGCAAGCCGTTCTTCCTCTCGATGACCGCGGCGGGCCAGAGCGCACTCAACGTGCAGGGGCTGGACACCGTGGTGATCGACGACACGCGCTTCGCGAACGTCATCGAGCGCGGGAAGAACGTGCTCACGCGCGTGCACCTGGGGGCCAACGAGATCCTGCAGATGGCCGGTCGCGTGCATGGCCGCGTGGAGGGCGGACGCGTGTTCATCCTCAGCGACCGCGACATCGACTTCCGCACGCTCCGTCCCACCGAGCCCGAGTTCCAGCTGGCGGGCGACTCGGAGCGCGTGGCGCTCACCTGCGCGGACCTCGGCGTGCGCGCCGACGAGCTGGATCTGCCGGTGCCGCTGGACCGGCGGGCCTACCGCGAGGCGCTCGCGCTGCTGGAGGCGCGCGGCATCGTGGAGCACGGCCGGCTCTCGCGCTACGGCAAGCTGGTGGAGGCGCTGCCGGTGGATCGCGCGTGGGCGGAGCTCATCGTCAACGCCGAGGACGAGCTCATGCCGTACCTCGCGGTGATGAGCTCCATCGAGAGCCTGCACCGGATGACGCGCGAGGAGCGCGACCTGGAAGGGTTGGTGGTGCCGGGCAGCGACCACCTCACGAGCTACAACGTGTACGCCGAGGCGTACCAGCAGTGCGGCTACATGGGCGCGGTGTACGGGCTGCCCCGCCACCTGTTCGACGAGAGCGTGGAGCAGTGGGCGGAGCGGCGCGGCGTGCTCGTGAAGTCCATCGAGGACGCGGCGCTCGCCATGGCGAGCGTCTTCCGCGCGGTGGGGCTGCCGCTGCCCGAGCAGATGCCCTTCGCCGGCGAGAAGGTGTACCGCCGCTTCGTGGACCTCGTCGCGCGCTTCATGCCGTTCGATCTCGTGATCGACGAGGAGACGGCGGACGGGCAGTCGGCGCGCGTGTCCAAGACCAGCGTGTGCGGCAGCTGGGGCGCGGTGGCGGGCACGCTGCGCTACTTCGCCGACCGCTCGGGCATCCCGCGTGCCGGCATCGAGGGCACGCAGATCCCGGCCGACCTGCTGCGCCGGTACGCACAGCGCGGCGAGGCGGAGCTGATCTACGATCCGCGGCGCAAGCGCGATCCGCTGGTGCTGCGCACGCGATTGGAGTACTACGGCTTCGAGCTGTCGCGCGAGTCGGAGCCGGTGGGCGAGTGGACGCCGGATCTCGCGCCAGCGGTGCGGCGCGCGCTGGCCGAGGCGCTGGCGCGCGGCGAGGCGCGGCACCCGGCGGCGCGGCGCAACCAGCAGATGATCGAGGAGGTGCGCGAGCTGTACCGCCGCTCCGGCGGGCGCACGCCCCGGCTCGGCCTCCGCGAGCTGAGCGACGTATACGAGGGAATGCTGGCGGATGTGGACTCGCTGGACGCGTTTCGCGCCGCGCCGCTGCGCCTCGCCCGCGCCGACTTCGTGCCCGATGACGAGGCGGCCGCCTACCTGGCGCTGCCAGGCGCCGCCGAGGTGCGAGGGCGCACGGTGCCCGTGGACTACGACGTGGAGGAGGGCGACGGCGGGTTGGTGGGCGTGGCCCGCCTCCGGCTGCCGGAGAAGGTGGCGCGGACGCTGACCGAGGAGGAGCTCCCGGAGCTGGACCGGCCCGTTCGCTTCACCGTGCTGCGCGGTCAGCGTGGCGCGGTGCGCGCCGCGACGCTCCCCGAGCTGCAGGAGGCGCTGGACCGTCCCTGGTCGCCGGACGAGATCCCGGGCCCCGGGGGGCGGCACCGGCGGCGCGACGGACGCTGGGAGGCGCAGCGGAACGGCCAGCGGAACGGCCGCCACGCGGACGGCGACGAGCTGCGGCCGCCGGCCGAGGGAGCGGTGCGTGAGGTGGCGGAGGCGCGCCACGAGCGGGGCAGCGGCGGGCGCGGCCGGCGCGGTGGGCCTCCGGGGGCGCCGGGCGGACAGCGCGGCGGGCCTCGCGGGCGAAAACGGCGAGGCTGAGGCCCCGGGGTACCGGGGGTTCCGTCAGGGTGCCGGGGCCACCGTGTAGCGCTCGGTGCGGTAGGGCTGGAAGCCGCGCGCCACGTAGTTGGGAAGCGCCGCCGGGTGGTCCAGCGTGCAGGTCTGCAGCCACACGCGGGTGGCGCCGAGCGCCCAGGCCTCGTCCACCGCGCGGACGAGCAGCCACCTGCCCAGCCCCTGTCCGAGGAACGCGGGCAGGAGTCCGAAGTAGGCGATCTCCACGCTCTCGTCTTCGTGACGCACGAGCTCGAAGTAGCCGGCCATGGCGCCGTTCACGGAGAGCACCCACACCGCGACGTTGGGACTCACGAGATGGGCGTGGAGTCGCTCGTCGCTCCAGGCCAGCCGGTCGTGCCACCGGTATGCGGCGCCTACCCCGGCGTACAGCTCGCGGTAGCGGGATACGGCGCACGGCTGGCAGAGCCGCAGGCCGGCGGCGAGGCCCGACGGTGGCGGGGCCGGCTGCAGCCGCGCAGGGTCGCGGAGTTCCAGGTACGTGCGCTCGACGTCCATGCGCCATCGTAGGCGCGGGCAGGGCGGGAGGCAAGCGGTGCACGGCGATCCTGGCTGCTGCACGCCCCGTGGCACGCGATGGGCCCGGCCCCTTTCCACGAGGGGCAGGGCGTGGGCAAGTTATGCCCGGCATCCGGGTGCGGAATCACGACGCGACCACGACGGTTCGATGAAGCCAGACATGGGAACGAGCGCCGGTGCCTGGGCGCACGAGAGTGCGCCCGTCGACGTGCGCCGTCCCATGGTGGACGACGCACGGGCGGCGCGCCGCGACCAGTTCGAGACCGAGGCGCTGGTGCACCTGGATGCGCTGTTCGGCCTCGCGCTCGAGCTGACCCGCTGCGGCACGGAAGCCGAGGAGCTGGTGCTGGACACCGTGGGAAGTGCCTTCGAGCAGTGGGAGCAGTACCGCCTGGGGACCAACATCCGCGGGTGGCTGTTCACGCTGCTGCACCACACGTTCGTGCGCCGGACGACCGCGCCCTCCGCCGGCGGGACCGACGGGCACGGTGGTGACGCGGACGTCTGGCACCCGGGCGCCGCCGGCGCGGTGGATGCGGAGGGGCAGTTCTACGACGCGCTCCCCCGCGAAGCCATCGTGCGGGGGGTTGCCTCGCTGCCCCGCGAGTACGGTGCCGCGGTCATCCTGAGCGACCTGCGAGGGCTCCGTTACGCCGAGGTGGGCGAGGTGCTGGGCGTGCCGGAGGGCATCGCGAAGGCCCGGTTGTACCGCGGGCGGCAGCTGCTGCAGCAGGCGCTGGCGGGTTACGGGGCAGCGCTGGGCCTCGCGGTCCCCCGCCGCGCTGCACGGGGCTGAGTCCCGGGCCACTCGCCGCCAGCCGCGGGAGCGGCGCGGGTCGTGCGGACAGCTCGCGCCGGTGCGACCTGCAGCCCGAGGGCCGGTTCTGCGGAACCCATCCCTTCCGGTCCGCCTCTTGCAGCCCCAGCTGTAATCACGTGCCCCCGGCATCGCGGCACCGAGCCACTCGCTCGGCGCCCGCACCGCGCCAGGGTGCCGTTCCTTCTCTTTCGGTCGGCAATCCAAGTTGATGACGGAGCGACGCGTACGCGTCTTCCATGACACCAGCGGCGTGCAGTGGACGGCTTACGAGCGCGATGGGGGCAACGTTCCCGGCGGGCGGGAGCGCCAGTGCCTCGTGTTCGAATCCGCTGCGGCCGTGCGGCGGGTGTGGACCTACCCCGACAGGTGGGACACGCTCACGGACGACGAGCTGGCATCCCTGAGCTGGAACTGCTAGATGCGTACGCCCGGCCCGCGGATCAGCTCTCCGAGGCCTGCCGGGCCCGCGTGCGAAAGCGGGCGGCTTTGAAGCGGTTGCCACAGGTGGCCATGTCACACCAGCGGCGGCGCCCATTCCGGGTGCCGTCGAAGAAGACGAGCGCGCAATCCTCGGCGGCGCAGCGGCGCACGCGCGTCAGCTCGCCCAGCACCAGGGCGTCCGCGGCCGACTCCACGATGGGGATCAGCAGGCCCCCGAAGGCGTCGCCCACCGGGACGAAGCTGCGCGCGAAGGTGCCGTCCCGCCGCCGCTCCACGCGCCGGGTGCCCGCGCTGCGGCCCAGGATCCGGTTGATCTCGGCCAGCGCGCTGTCGCGCACGGCGTCCTGACGCGGTCCCTTCTCGGCGAGCTGCCGTAGCGCGCCTCGCACGCGGCTGGCATCCAGCAGCGCCGCCGTGGCGCCCGCCGGCTGTTGCAGGGCGCGGCGGCGCATCACGGCGCAGCGCTCGGCGTCCAGCGTGCCGGCGGCCTGGAGCCAGCGCACGAACGCCTCGAAGCTCAGGAGCGCGTCGCTCCGGCCGCGATGCCGGGCGGCGTCGGTGTTCACGAAATCCAGCCAGAGCCGTTCGCCGACGAAGGGGAAGAGCGGCAGCGGCGGTGGAGCCGGGGGGGCGAGGGCCGGGCGAGTGAGCACCGGGTCAGCTCCGCATCACGAGCACGTTCACCGGCGCCTGCTGCAGCACGCGGTCCGCCACGCTGCCCAGGAGTGCCCGCCGCAGCCCGCCACGACCATGGCTGGCCATCACCACGAGGTCCGCGTTCCAGGCGTCGGCCACGTCCAGGATGGCGGCCGCCGGCTCGGACGCGGTGGCCACGCGCTGCTCGGTGCGCACCCGGGCCGGCAGCCGACTGGCGACGCTCGCGAGGTACTCGCGGAGGGGGAGGGGGAGGTCCGGTGTGCCGTCGCCATCGGGGGCTCCGGCTTCGCGATCGGCCTGGGCCGCCACCGCCGACGGCGTGAGGGCGCCGAACAGCAGGAGCTCGCCGCCCGCCGCCTCGGCCAGGGTGAGCGCCAGGGGCAGGACCTGCTCGGCGGTGCGCGAGCCATCCAGCGGCACCACGAAGCGCTGCGGCGGGTGCACCGGCGTGAACGACTCCCGCTCCTCGGTGGGATGGACCACCACCACCGGCGCGGAGCCGTGGCGCACGAGCTGGTCGGTGACGCTGCCCTCGAGGATGCGCGCGAGCCCGGTGCGACTGTGGCTGGCGCTCACCACCAGCCCGCAGCCGTGCGCCTCGCCGTACGCGATGAGCTGCTCGGTCACGTTGCCGTCGGTCAGCGCGGGCACCACGGGGCATGCGGACTCCGCGCGCACCGTCTCCGCCAGCCGGTCCAGGTACGCCTGCGCGGCGTCGCGCGCCTCCTGGTCCCACCGGGCATCGTACACGGGCATCGCCAGATCGCCGGGCACGGGAACGGCCGCCAGCGGCACGTGCACCCGTACCAGGTGCAGCCTGGCCTGCAGCAGGCGCGCGAACGACGCGGCCACCGGGATCGCGCGCTCCGCGAACGGCGAGCCGTCGATGGGGACGAGGATGGCGCCGGGACGCGGGGCGGGGAGGATGGGCGGGAGCGCGTCAGTCATGGGTGGTGGCGAGGGCGTGGCGAGAAGCTACGGGCCGACACCGCTCCCGACCAGGGTAGCGACCACACGCGTACGGCCATGGGCCGCCGCGGCGCCGCTGATGGCATCGTTCAGGGCATCGTTGGTGATATCCTTCCATCGCCTGCCTCGAGCGACGGTGCGGCGCGGTGCCGGCACCCGACAGAACCTCCATCCCGCGATGATGTCCAGTCCGTCCACTCAAGTCTCCTGGCTCTCCGTGCCCGCCGATCGCGTCCGCTGGGAGGACGTGGACCTGGCGGGCGTCATGCGCTACAGCGCCTACACTCGCGTGGTGGACCTGGCGGAAGCCGAGCTGCTGCGCGCCGCGGGGCTCTCGGTCACCGAGCTGGCCGAGCGCCTGGGCGTGTGGCTGCCGCGCAAGGTGCTGCACGTGGAGTATGCGGCGCCGGCGCTGCTGGACGAGGCGCTGCGGGTGGAGGTGCGCGTGGCGAAGGTGGGCACCACCTCGATCACGTTCCGCATGGTGATGTACGCCGCCGAGCGCGATACGCGGCTCGCGGAGGCGGAGATGGTGCTGGTGTGCGTGGGGCGCGACGACTTCGTCAAGCGTCCGCTGCCCACCGAGCTGGTGGACCGGCTGGCGCCCTGGACGGACGTCGCCGAGGGGTGAGACGAGAGCGGGGCCGGCGCGAACGCCGGCCCCGCTCCCCGTCCGCGTGCCGTCAGGCGCGCGGTGCCGGATATGCGCCATCCGGCGCACTCGCGGGCGGCGCGTCCGGGGGCGAGCCCGCCACCAGCGGGCCATCGACCTGCGCGCCCTCGGGCAGCGCGCCGTTCTCCGCATCGCGGCCCAGCGTGCCGAGGTAGGAGGGCAGCTCCACGCCGGCGATGTCGCGCAGCACGTTCATCATGGGCGGCAGCGTGCGTCCCATGTTCTGCAGGAACCCGGCGGTGGCGCCGGTACCCGAGCCGCCGCCGTCCCACACCACGATCTTGTCGAACTTCACGTTGGAGATGGCCGTGGCCGCGGTCTGTGCCAGCGTATCCAGGTGCTCGAGCATGAGCAGCTGGTAGGCCTCCTTGGCGCCGCCGCACGCCGCCACCACCTGCTTGAGCGCCTCGCCCTTCTTGGCGAGGATCTCGTACTGGCCGCGGGCCTCGGCCTCCAGGCGCACGTACACCGCGCGCGCCTCCGCCTCCGCCCCGATGCGCACCTTCTCGGCTTCGGCCTCGGCCTCCACGATGGTGCGCGCCTTCTCGGCCTTGGCCGGCGCTTCCAGGCGGGAGCGCTCCTCGGCTTCCACGCGCTCGGCGTCGGCGAGGGCTGCCTTGGCCTGCGCGCGGTTGCCCGCTTCCTGCACGGCGGCTTCGGCCTCGCGCTTGCGCGTCTCGGCAACCTGGTACGCTTCGGCCTCGCGCACCTGCAGCTGGGCGCGGGTGGCCACGATGTGCGCCTGCGACTGCGCCTCGCCAGCGATCGCCTTGGACTCGGCGTCGGCCACGGCCACGCGCTTGCGCTGCTCGGCCGTCTTCACCTGCGCCTCGCGCTCGAAGACGGCGGTCTGCTCGCCCACCTGCTGCTCCTTGTCCAGCTCCGCCACGCGCACGGCCTGCGCGCGCTGCGCCTCCTTGATCTGGCGCTCGCGCTCCAGCGCCGCCGTCTGCTCGCCCACCGCCTGCTCCTTGGCCAGGTCGGCCAGGCGCACCAGCTTCTCGCGCTCGGCCTCCTGGATGCCGATGTCGCGCTGCTTGGTGGCATTGGCCACCTGCACGTAGCGGTCGCGCTCCGCCTCGGCCACGCGGATCTCGCCCAGCTTCTCCTGCTCGGCCACGTCGCCGCGTGCCTGCTGCACCGCGGTGGCGGCAGCCTTGCGGCCGATGGCCTCGATGTAGCCGCTCTCGTCGTTGATGTCCGTGATGTTCACGTTGATCAGCACGAGGCCGATCTTCTTGAGCTCCGGCTCGAGCGACGTGAGGATGTTGTGCAGGAAGGAGTCGCGGTCCCGGTTGATCTCCTCGATGCGCATGGAGGCGATCACCTGGCGCAGCTGGCCGAAGATCATGTCCTGCGCCTGCCGCTTGATCTGGTTCTGGTCCAGGGTGAGCAGGCGGACGGCAGCGTTCTGCCGCACCTCCGGCTCGGTGCCCACGGCCACCGTGAACACGCTCGGCACGCTCACGCGGATGTTCTCGAAGGAGAGCGCGTCCTTGAGCGGGATGTCGATCTGGATGGGCTCCAGGGTGAGGTAGTCCCACTCCTGGATGACGGGCCACACGAACGCGCCGCCGCCGGAGATGCACTTGGCGGCGTTGCCACCGCCCACGCGGCCGGAGATGACGAGCAGCCGGTTGGCCGGGCAGCGCTTGTAGCGCGAGACGAAGAGCAGGACGAAGCCCACGAGCAGGACGGCGGCCAGGGCGGCCCCGATCACGGTCCAGCCGGCCGAGCCGAGCTGCTCGAGCAGATTCGGCTGGTCCGCCTGCTGGGAGAACTGCGCGCGGAGCGCGGGGAAGATCGACATCGACGGCATCAATGGAGCTCCAGATCAGGAGTGGGGCTGACTTCCACGGTATCCGGGTCCACGACATCCACGACGATGACGGGTGTGCCGGAAGGCAGGGCTTCGTTCGCCGTGACGGCGCGCAGCTCCACCAGGCGGTTCTGCAGCGTCACCATCACCTTGCCGGCGCCGCTGTGGTTGGAGGGAACGGAAACGTGTACGCGAGCGGGCAGTCCCACGGCGCCGGTGATGCGCACGGCGCCGTCGCTCTCCATGCCGCGCAGGGCGCGCATGGCCAGCGCGACCAGCACGCCGGCCAGCGCGCCCACGGCCGCCGCCACCGCCGTGCTCACCCCAATGCCGGTGCCGGCGGCGAGCATGGCGCGGCCCGCGATGCCGAAGAAGGCCACCGTGGCGGCGAGGGAGCGAACACTGAGGAGCTGGAAGCCGTCCGCGGCGTCGTGACCGAACTCGTGGTCGCCGTCGTGGCCGAAGAGCGCGAGCGCGAACTGCAGCACCACCACGATGCCGCCGAGGATCGCGCAGGCGAGAAAGAGAGAGGCCATGGCTGAGGTTGGCGTGGCCCGATAACGTGGGGCCGCGGCCGCTGGCGGGCAAGAGCGGTCCCGACACTCGCACCGCCGCGGGCGGCGCGAGTACGGGATAGGAAGTACTGGCCGGCGAGGGCCTCCTGCCGCGGCAGAAAGTCGTGGTCGAGCGGCGTGGTCGAGCGGCGTGGCAGCCGTGGGGGCGAGGGGCGGCGAAGCACGGGGCGGCGCCGCTCCGGGTTCAATCCGTCCGGCGCGCCCCCTACATTCCATCGCATGTCGACTGCCGAGAATGGTTTCACCTACTTCCGCAAGGGCTTCGGCCTCAAGACCGAGGTGCAGGGCGAGCTCGCGAGCGACTACGACGGGCGGCTCGTGAACCTGCTGCGGGAGCGGGACTTCGCGCTCACCGCCGGGGACGTGACCATTCGCCTGGCGCGCGAGTTCGGCTTCTGCTACGGCGTGGAGCGCGCGGTGGACTACGCGTACCAGACGCGGCGCAAGTTCCCCGACCGCCGCATCTTCCTGGCGGGCGAGATCATCCACAACCCGCACGTGAACGCCAAGCTGCGCGAGATGCGCATCGAGTTCCTGGGCGCCAAGGGCCACGGCTTCGACTACGGGCCCGTGAAGCCGGAGGACGTGGTGATCCTGCCCGCGTTCGGCGTCACCATCCAGGACTTCGAGACGCTGCGCACCATGGGCGCGGTGGTGGTGGACACCACCTGCGGCTCGGTGCTGAACGTGTGGAAGCGGGTGGACGCCTACGCCCGCGACGGCTTCACGGCGCTCATCCACGGCAAGTACTACCACGAGGAGACGCGCGCGACGGCGTCACAGGTGGAGAAGTACCCGGGCGGCACGTACGTGGTGGTGCGCGACATGGCCGAGGCGCAGGTGGTGATGGACTACATCGAGGGACGCGGCGACCGTGAGGCGTTCCTGGCCCGGTTCGTGGACGCCACGGGGGACGACTTCGACCCCGACGTGCACCTGCGCCGCATCGGCGTGGCCAACCAGACCACGATGCTCGCCCGCGAGTCGCTGGCCATCGGCGAGGCGGTGGGGCAGGCGATGGCGCGCGCGCACGGCGACGCGTATCGCGCCGAGAACTTCCGCACCTTCGACACCATCTGCAGCGCCACGCAGGACCGCCAGGACGCCGTGCTGGAGCTGCTGCAGGACCCGCCCGACGTGATGCTCGTGGTCGGCGGCTACAACTCGAGCAACACGATGTCGCTGGCCGCGCTGTGCGCGGAGCGGGTGCCGACGTTCCACATCGAGGACGCGGCGTGCATCGACGTCGCCGCCGGCACCATCCGCCACCTGCCCATCGGCACGAAGGCCGAGGTGACCACGGCCGGCTGGCTGCGCGCCGACGGCACGATTGCCGTGGGGCTCACGGCCGGCGCGAGCACGCCGAACAACAAGATCGGCGAGACGGTGACCCGGGTGTTCGCGGCGCGGGGCATCGATCCGGCGACGGTGGGGTGAGCGCCGGCGCGGCTGCTCTGAGCCGCTGCTCTGCGCAGCGGCTCAGAGCAGCCGCGTGAGCTGATTGGCCGCCCATTCGGCGACGTGCCGGTACCACGGACGGCGGCGGAACGCGACCGGGTCGATCGCCCTCGCGTAGCGCAGATCCTCGTGGAACATCGCCTCCATCTGCCGCCCGAACGTGGAGTCCAGGACCATCAGCGTGGACTCGTCGTTCAGGGCGAGCGAGCGGTTGTCGAAGTTCATGGTCCCGATGGAGCTCCACACGCCGTCCACCACGAACGTCTTCGCGTGCAGCGTGGTGGGCTGGTACTCGTAGATCCTCACGCCCGCGTCCATGAGCGTCTCGTAGCGCGCGTGCGCCGCCAGGCGCGCGGCCCGCACGTCGGTCCTGGGGCCGCCCACCAGGAGGCGCACGTCCACGCCGCGGCGCGCGGCGCCGGTGAGCAGCGCGACGAAGCTCGTGTCCGGCGCGAAGTAGGCGTTGGTGATGTAGAGCCGCTGCCGCGCTCCCGCGATGGAGAGCGCGAGATAGCGTTCGGCGGGCGTGCTCCCGAGCGTGGGCGCGGTGAAGAGCAGCCCGGCCGCGGCCACGCCGCCGTCGCGCAGGTCGAGCGCCGGTCGCCCGGTGTAGAGATCGCCCGTGGCTTCCGCCCATCCGGCGGCGAAGGCGCCCAGCAGCTGCAGCACCGCCGGCCCCTCGAAGCGCACGTTCGTCTCACGCCAGCCGGTGCCGGCGCGGCCGTCGCCGAGCCACTTGTCGTCCACGCCGAATCCGCCCGTCCAGCCCACGCGGCCGTCGATGACGATGCCGCGCACGTGCGAGCGGTTCTGCACCACCCACAGGTTGGAGAAGCGGAGGGGGCGGAAGGCGACGACGGTCGCGCCGGCGGCGCGCAGCCGGTCGGCGAACGCGCCGCCCAGCTCAGTCGCGCCGAAGGCATCGTAGAGCACGGACACGGACACGCCGGCGCGCGCACGCGCCTCGAGGATCGCGCCCAGCGAGTCGGCCACCTGGCCGGTCTGCGCGTAGTACATCTGCACGGTGATGACGTGCCGCGCGGCGCGCAGGTCGGCCCAGAGGCGCGGGAAGGTGCCGTCACCGTCGAGCGCGAGCTCCACCCGGTTGCCGGGGACCAGCGACGTACCGGTGAGCAGGGCGACGGAGAGCGGGAACGCCGGCTCGGCCGGTGCCACCACCGCGCTGTCCGTGCCGGCGCCGCGCACGTGGCGCACGGCCGTGCCGCGCGTGATGAACAGCAGGCCGATGGTGGCCGCGACGAGGATGACGATGAAGACCGTCCAGCGGATGACGTCCGAGCCGTAACGCAGCAGCGCGGACTGCTTCGAGGCGGGCGGGGCGGCGGGGGCGACCTCGTCCGCCGGCCTCTCGGGCGGCGCGGAGCTCTCCACTGGCTACGCTACCGCGCGTGGGTGGCGGGCGCGACGTCGTTGGCCGTGGGCTGGCAGGCGACAGCGAGCCGCAGCGCGGGGTCCAGCAGGTGTCGACGCGTGGCGCGTGTCATCAGCGACCTCGGGACATGGGGACTCGTACGGCTCGCGATGGGCTCCCCCGCAATCTGCCCCCACGTGACGCTGAGCGCAGTGGGTACGGCGGGACCGGCGGGCCGTGGCGCTCGACGGCAATCCGTGTCATGCACCGGCCGTTGCTGCCCACGCGTCACGACCTGGCACCGGCGGACGGCGAGGGTTGGGGTCACCCGGGGTGGCGCGTTAAGGTTCAGCGCGGCGGTGGGAGCATGGCGCCCGTGCTCCCGATTCAGGCGCGGGCCGCCGCCCGATCCCTCCGGAGACACGTTCATGCTTCGCCCCTCGCTCACCGCGTGCCTCGCCGCGCTCGCCCTCCCGCTGGCCACGGCCTGCGCACCCGCGCCAGCGCCCGGTCCCATCACCGCCGCGGCCGCGCCGGCTGGCACGCGGCGCGCCATCCTGGCGAGCTTCGACGCCATGAGCGAGCGGCGGATGCTCGAGACCGTGGACCCGGCGGCGGTGCCGGCGTTCCGGGCGCTGTTCACGGGCGGCGCCTGCGCTGATGGGGCGCGGCCGGCGTTCCCCAGTCTCACCTCGCCGGGCCACGCCTCGCTCTGGACCGGCACGTACGGCGACGTGAGCGACGTGTCCGCCAACAGCCAGCCGCGCCTGCCGCGGCCGGACAACGACCTGCGCGACTGGATCTCCGGCTACTCGTTCGAGACGCTGCACGCGGAGCCCATCTGGATCGCGGCGGCGCGGCAGGGCGTCACGGTGTACGGCCATCACCCCACGCAGGCGCCGGGCGTGCCCGGCTACCCGAGCGCCGACGGCCAGGCCGACCCACGGGCCGACTCGCTGCGCGCGCTGGCGCGCGAGGCGCTGCTCTCGCCGCGCGCGCACGTCATCAACGGCTACAACGCGCAGGTGAGCGAGGCGCGGCTGCTCACCGAGCGCAACGCGCCGCCGCGCGCGGCGCACGGGTGGCGGAACCTGGACCGCCTGGGCGTCACGGTGGCGCCCCGCGAGGTCGCGTGGCAGGTGAGCGAGGCGGGCACCGACTCGCTGGTCGCGCTGCTCTACGGCACCACGCGCTACACGCACGTCCTCGTGGCGCGCACGCGCGACGCCGCGCAGGGCGTGATGGCCGCCGCCGCGCCGGTGGAGACGGCGTCGCTGCCGGGGCGCGCGCTGGCGCGCCACTTCTCGCCGCCGCTCGAGCTGCCGGTGGCCGGCGGCCGGGTGTTCGCGCGGGTGCGGCTGTTCGACGTGGCGCCGGACGCCGCCCACTTCGTGCTCTTCGTGCCCGAGCTGAAGGTGGTGGAGGGGAACCGCCCGGAGGTGGCAGCCGCGTACGACGCGGCGGTGCGCGGCTGGTACGGCAACGGCGCGCTCTGGATGCTGGAGCGCGGTGTGCTGGGCGCGCCGCTCTGGAAGGGCGGCGACGGCACGGCGGAGCGGCGCTACCTGGAGACCGCGGAGCTGGTGACGCGGCAGTTCATGGAAGGCTCGGCGTGGGCCTGGCGCACCGTGCGTCCGCGTCTGCAGCTGGACTACTTCCCCATGGTGGACGAGGTGGACCACGCGCTGCTGGGCCGCGTGACGCCGGGGGTGCCGGGTTACGACGCCACGCTCGCCGCACGGGTGCAGGCGGTGCGCGAGCGCGTGTGGCAGATGGCGGACATGCGGATGGCCGGCCTGCGTGCGCTGGTGGGCGAGGATCCGAACGCCGCGCTGTTCGTGAGCGGCGACCACGGCATGCGGGCCACCTGGCGCACGTTCCGCCCCAACGTCGCGCTGGCGGCCGCGGGGCTGTTCGCCGCCGACTCCGCCGGCCGCCCGATGCTCGCGCGCACGCGGGCGCTCTCCACCAACGGCTACTACGTGGTGCTCAACCGGCGCGCCTGGAAGCACGGCATCGTGGCGCCGGCCGAGGAGGCCGCGCTCATGGCCGCGGCCGAGCGGGCGCTGCGAGCCGCGACGGGCCCCGATGGCCAGCCGATCGTGACGCAGGTCTGGCGCGCGACGGACACCGATACGCTGGGGTTGGGTGGGCCGACGGGCGGAGACCTCTACTACGAGGTGGCGCCGGGCTACCGGCTCTCGGCCGACGCCAGCGGGCCGGTGGCCTCGGCCGCCGAGCCGCTGGCGGGGCACGGGTATCCCTCCACCGCGCCCGACATGCAGACCATCTTCTGCGCGACGGGCGCGGGCATCCGGCCGCGCCGCACCGCCGCGGCGCGCACGATCGACGCCGCGCCCACCGTGAGCGAGTGGCTCGGCATCGCCGCGCCCAGGGACTCGCGCGGGATCTCCCGGCTGGGGGAGTTGTTGGGGCGGTAGAGGGTGGGTGAGGCGGGTGTCGGCTCACGGACCAACCGCCCGCGGCTCTCCCTACCGCCGCACCAGCCGCTCGGCGTCCATCGCGAGATACGTGTGCGCGTGCCCCAGGCTGTGGTCGTGCCCGATGAGCACCAGCTCGGCCGCGCGCTCCTGGCGGCTGCCCTGGCGGACGAGCAGACGCGGGCGCGAGACGTCCGCGGGCAGGTCGAAGACGACGCGCGAGGTGAAGGCCGCGCCGGCGTCCACGGGCTGGCTGAGTGGTGGGAGGACGCTGTCACCGGCGAGGGCCCGCTCGCCGGCCGCCGAGCGACGGTAGGCGCGGCCCCGGGCGTCCACGACCGTGAGCTCGGGTTCGACGAGCGCCAGCGTGGCGCGGCGGGCGTCGCTGTTCACCTGCACCGTGACCACCCAGAACCATCCGCCCGCCGTGGCCTGCCGGGCCGGGGTGCCGAGCACGCGCGCGCGGCGCACGTCGCGCACGGCGACGCCCAGGTGGCAGTCGAGGTACGCACCGCACAGCCGGTAGGTGTCGCCGAGGGCCAGGGTACGCTCGGTGCTCGAGATGGAGGCGTTGGCCAGGAGGATGGCGTAGGCGGCGCCCCAGCAGGCGATAGCGACGGCCACCACGGGCATGCCGGGCGGGCGTCGCGCACCTACCAGCCAGCGTAGGGTCAGCAGCGAGCCACCGACGGTAACGAGGAGCATCGCGAGCAGGATCAGGATCGCCATGGGAGCCTCGGGGCGCTGGGCGGTGCGTCGTCAGTGTAGAGTACTTTGTATTGCAAAGTATGAACGCGCAAGAGGGGAACCCCCCGAGCACCGCCGGTGTTGCTGACCGGGGCGGCTGCTCCGCATCGTCACCCGTCCGCCGGAGACCACCCGCGAGGGTTCATCCCTACCCCGGAAGCCGCGCATGATCCTCGTCACCGGTGCCACCGGCCGCATTGGCGCTCCGCTCATCGCCGCCCTGCACGAGCGGGACGTGCCGTTCCGCGCCCTCACGCGTTCGGCCGAGCACGCGGCGGCACTGCGCGAGCGTGGCATGCAGCCCGTGCTGGGGAACCTGGGCGACGCGGACTCCGTGGATGCCGCCATGGCCGGCGTGCATCGGCTGTTCCTACTCAGCAGCCCGGGCGCCGACGCCGTGCGCCAGGAGCGCACCGCGATCGACGCCGCGGTGCGCGCGGGCGTTGGCCACGTCGTCAAGCTGTCGGTGATCGATGCGGACCTCCACTCGCCATCCCGCCTGATGCGCAGCCACGCGGAGAGCGAGCACCACCTGATGGCCAGCGGCATGGCGTACACCATGCTGCGTCCCAACAGCCTGCTCCAGAACCTGTTGGGCGGCGCCGCGTCCACCGTGCGCGAGGCGGGCACGATCATCGGCGCCACCGACGACGCGCGCATCAGCCACGTGGACGCCATCGACGTGGCGCACGTGGCCGCGGTCGCGCTCACGCAACCGGGGCACGAGGGGCGGACGTACGAGCTCACGGGCCCGGCGGCTCAGACCTTTCCCGAGATCGCCGACGCGCTCACGCGGATGCTCGGCAGGTCCGTGCTGTACGTGGACATTCCCGACGAGACGCTGCGCGCCGCGGTGCTGGGGTCCGGAGGGCCGTTGTGGCTGGCCGAGGGGCTGATGGAGCTGGCGCAGTACTACCGCACCGACCGACTGGCGCGCGTGAGCGCCGACGTGGAGCGCGTCTCCGGGCGGCGACCGACGGGGCTGGAGGAGTTCCTGGCGGCGCACCTTGCGGCGTTCGAGGCCTGAGTCGGGCGCGGCGTGCGCGGTGTACCCATGTTCGTGCGCCTCCCGCGGGCGTGCCGGCACGGTGATGGCGTGGGCTAGATTGCGGCGGCGGTCATCCACTTCCCGCGCTCCAGCAACCATGTCTCACGTTCCTCGTTCCGTCTCACGCGCTGCGGTGCTCGCCGTGGCGGCGATGCAGCTCGCCAGCCCGCTGGCCACGTCGCTGCGCGCACAGCAGCCGGTGCGCCCCGACTCCACGCGCCCCGACTCCGCGCGCCGCGACACCGCCACGGTGCAGCGCCTGCCCGGCGTGACCGTGACCGGCACGCTGCGCGAGGAGCGGCTGGAGGGCGTGCCCTGGGCCGTGGGCGCGGTGGGCACCAC
>DATANT010000089.1:0-2346 GCA_036266115.1 Gemmatimonadaceae bacterium
CCGCTCCGGCGCCCGCTCGCCCCACTCCTTGCCCTGGCCCAGCGCGAGAAATGCCGACGCGATCGCATGCCCCAGCCCACGGCTCCCGAAGTGCACGCCCACCCAGAGTGCGCCGGCCTCGTCGACGAAGACGTCCACGTAGTGGTTGCCGCTGCCCACCGTGCCGAGCTGCTGGCGCGCCCGGGTACGCAGCGCCTGGCGGTGCGTCGCCGGCACCGCGCCCCAGGCCGGGTCGTCGAAGAGCGGGTGATCGGTGGGCGCGTCGTCGGCGCGGTTGTTCCGCCCCACGCCGAAGCTCACGGTCGAGGCGATGCGGTCCGCGATGTGGGCCAGGTCGCGCGCCAGCCGCTTCGGGTTGCGCGCGATCGCATCCAGGGTGAGGTCGGTGCGAATGGCGGCGTTGCCGCAGGCGATGTCGAAACCGACGCCCACCACCGACACCTGATCGTGGTATGCGGCGACCCCACCGATGGGCATCACGTAGCCCACGTGCCCGTCCGCCATGAGCGCGGTGCGCACGGCGCGCTCGCCGACGTGCTCGAGCTGGAGGATGGTCTGCTCGTCGTGCTGGCCGAAGATCTTCATGCGAACACCCAAGGTACTCTGGCACGCAACCGTGGTGGCCGCGCGGCATGTCTGTTGGCATCACGACACAGTGGAGTTGGCTCACTCGCGCCCGATGCTACACAACCCGCTGTGGTCACGCGTCTTACTGCCGACCTCTGCCGTGGAATGTGACCTGCTATTCGCCAGTCGATCCGGCCTGCGTGACAGGCAATCCTCCAATCGGCAACCGAGGCTCTTCAATGCGGCGTATCGCTCTCGCGGCAGTCTGTCTTCTCACCCCAACGCTGCTCGCTGCCCAGACCACCATCGGCTCCGGCAACGGCAGTTCCATCGGCACGTTCGGCCACGGCGCAACGGCCACGTACGGACAGACGTTCACCGTTCCGGCCGTGGATGCCCGCCTCGACAACTTCTCGTTCTGGCTCGAGCAGGGCCCGGCGATCAACTTCCGGGCCTACGTATTCGCCTGGAACCCGACGCTGCAGCGCGCGACCGGCAGCGCGCTGTTCATGAGCGACGTGATGAGCGGCCCCGCCGGCGCAGGCTACTCCGAGGTCGCGGTGTCCACCGGCGGCATCGACCTGACCCCGGGCGGGATCTTCGTGGCCTTCCTGAGCACCACCGGCGAGACGGGATCCGGCACCACCCGCTGGTCGAGCACCGGGGCCGACGGATACGCGGGCGGCGCTTTCGTCTACTTCAACAATGGCACCGCCGCGCAGTGGACCACGCAGAGCTGGGATGGCGGCTCGGGCAACTTCCAGGCTCCGGGCGGCGACCTGCAGTTCGCCATGACGTTCAACGCGGCGGACGTGAGCACGGTGCCGGAGCCTGCCTCGATGGCGCTGCTGGGCACGGGGCTGATCGGCCTGGGCGGTGTGGCTCTGCGCCGGCGCCGGCGCGCCTGAGACGACGGGAGACGCGACCGGGGCCAGCCCCGATCGCACACGCGCCACCGGGCTACGAGAGCCCGGTGGCGCGTGTGGTTTCCAGACGTCCATCCACGTCTCCCTGCCCTACCGTCCGCGCAGCGGATCCTCGCGCACCGGCAGCGTGCCCACATACCGCTTGCCGTCCACGGTGAGCGTGAGCCGGTACGTGCCGGGCCCGGCGTCCTCGGGGCTCGGGAACTCGTCGCGGAAGTCCGCCTCGCCGTCCTCCTGATACTGGCCGCGGAGCAGGATCGCCATCGCCTCGCGCCGCTCGGCGTCGGTGGTGGCGGCGCGGAAGCTCGCCTGCGCGCGCTCCACGGGGGCTCGGTCGGTCTCGCGCGCGATCACCGTCGCGAAGCGCTGCGCCACGCGCTCCCGCTGCGCGGCGGTGAGCGGTGGCGGGTCGAAGCGAAGATCCCACTGGTAGCGCCCGATCCCCGCCGTCCCGTGGAACGTCACGGTGCGCGTGCGCTCGCCCGCCAGATCCGCGATCTCGAGCGTCACGCCCTGTTTCGCCGCCTTCAGGTAGTACGTGATCAGCGCGCTATTCGCGAACTCGGCGCGCGGCAGGCTCGACGTGGGCACGATCGTGGGTGGGTTCTCACCGGCGAACCAGAAGTGCCCGCGCTGGCCACCCCGGCTCACGTTCTCCCAGAGCGTGGCCTGGCGCTGCTCGAACAGGTGGGCATCCGCCGCCAGCACCGCCGGCGTGAGCTGCTGCAGCGGCGTGATGTCGTCCATCACGTAGATGCTGCGGCCGTGCGTGCCCGAGATCAGGTCGCCGTCGCGTGGGTGGATCACCAGGTCCTGCGTGGCCACCGTCGGCATGCCGTTCATCAGCCGCGTC
>DATANT010000090.1:0-10563 GCA_036266115.1 Gemmatimonadaceae bacterium
CGCCCACCCATCGCTTTCTCACCGAGGCGCTGGGGCTCCGCCACGATCACGCGTACGCGTTGGCCGAGGCGCCGCGGTACGAGGTGCACGTCTACACCATGGGCCACGGCGGGGCGCACGCCGAGGTGCACGTGGTGGTGCGTGACGACCTGCCGCGCGCGAAGTACGGCGCGGGCGGCGTACACCACGTGGCGCTCCGCGTACCCGACGACCAGGGCATGACCCGCTGGGTGGCGCTCCTGACGACGCTCGGCTATCGCAACAGCGGCGTCGTGGACCGGCACTACTTCGTGTCGGCGTACGTGCGCGAGCCCAACCACGTGCTGTTCGAGCTGGCCACCGATGGGCCGGGGTTCACCGTGGATGGCCCGCTGGACGGTGAGCGGCTGTCGCTGCCGCCGTTCCTCGAGCCGCGCCGCGCGGAGATCGAGGCCGGGCTCGCGCCGCTGGACTGAGCGGGGAGGAGGCCAGGGCAGCGCGGCGCCGCTTGACAAAGCGTGTTGTGCACACGTATCGTCCAGAACACGTTATGGGAGAGCTCATGCCGGTGCGGTCGCGCGTCCAGCAACAGCGGTTCGGGTCGGTGGCCGAGGAGGCGATGGTGAGCCTGCTCGTCGCCGCCGGGCACCTCACGCAGCGCATCAACGATCTCTGCCGCCGGCACGGCATCACCCACGACCAGTACAACATCCTGCGCATCCTGCGCGGCGTGCACCCCGACGGCCATCCCCGGTGCGAGATCGCGTGCCGCCTGATGAGCCGCTCGCCGGACGTCACGCGGCTCATCGACCGCCTGGAGCGGGCGGGGCTCGTGCGCCGGGCATGGTCGCCGGAGAATCGGCGTCTCTCCATCGCGACGATCACCGCCGACGGCCTCGCCCTGCTGGCCGCCGTCGACCCGGAGATCCAGGTCGTCCAGCAGGAGCTCACCGACGGGCTCACGACGCAGGAGCTGCAGCAGCTCTCGCGCACCTGCGCCCGACTGGTGCGCTAGCGCGGGCAGTCGCCACGCGCGGCTCCATCCATCACCCCGGCCCACGCCGGGCACGTTCCAGGGCGATAGCCCCTCGCTCCGGCACCCATCTGTGTCGGAGACACGTATAGTCGCCAACACCATTTCAGCGCCTCCTCACCCCGCTCCCCACCATGCCACAGCGCCCCCTGTTCTCCCCCGTCACCCTGGGCTCCCTGGAGCTTCCGTCCCGCGTCCTGATGGCGCCCATGACGCGTAGCCGCGCCGGCGCCGGCGGCGTGCCCACGCCCCTCATGACCACCTACTACGCGCAGCGGGCCTCGGCGGGGCTCATCATCGCCGAGATGACGCAGGTGTCCGCCGACGGGCAGGGCTACGTGGACACGCCCGGCATTCACACCGCGGCGCAGGTGGAGGGGTGGGCGCACGTCACCCGCGCCGTGCACGACGCGGGCGGGCGTATCGTGCTCCAGCTCGGCCACACCGGCCGCATCTCGCATCCATCGCTGCAGCCGGACGGTGCCCTGCCGGTCGCGCCGTCCGCCATCGCGCCCGAGGGCTCGGTGTACACCGCCACGGGACCACAGCCCTTCGTCATGCCACGCGCGCTGCGGACGGCGGAGCTGCCGCGCATCGTCCAGGTCTTCGCGGATGCCGCGCGGCGGGCGCGCGCGGCCGGCTTCGACGGCGTGGAGCTGCACGCCGCCAACGGCTACCTGCTCGACCAGTTCCTGCGTGACGGCAGCAACCATCGCGACGACGACTACGGTGGGAGCGTGGCCAATCGCGCGCGGCTGCTGCTGGAGGTGGCGCGTGCCGTGGCCGACGCCTGGGAGCCGGGGCGCGTGGGCGTTCGCGTATCGCCCTTCAACTCGTACAACTCCATGTCGGACTCCGACCCCGAGGCCACGTTCGCGCAGGTCGCCATCCTGCTCGGCGGCCGGGGGCTGGCGTACCTGCACGTGGTGGAGCCGTCTGGCCCAGACGGCGCGCGGGTCACGCGGCTCACGCCCACGCTTCGCCGGCACTTCGGCGGCGCGGTGATCGTGAACGGCGCCTTCGACGCCCCGAGCGCGGAGGCGGCCATCGCCCGCGGAGAGGCCGACGCCGTCTCCTTCGGCGTGCCCTTCCTCGCCAACCCCGATCTTCCCCGGCGCATCGCGCTGGATGCACCGCTCAACGCACCCGATGGCGCGACCTTCTACGGCGGCGACGCATCGGGTTACACTGATTACCCCACGCTGGACGCGGCGGCGTGATCGCGGCCACTCCGGCGCGGCGAGGCTTGTGAGCGCCCGCCGCCGGGGTGCCCACGCTCGGACCATGCAGGTGGAGGCGGCGCGCCGGTCCCGGCGCGCCGCCTCGCCCACTTCGAACATATGAGTCTCATGCCCAACCTACAGGTCATCATCGCCAGCACCCGCCCCGGCCGTCAGGGCCCTCTGGTGGCGGACTGGTTCGTGAACTGCGCGCGCGCGCACGGGAAGTTCGAGCTGGAGACGGTGGATCTCGCCCAGGTGAACCTGCCCATCTTCGACGAGCCGGTGCACCCGCGGCTCGCGCAGTACGAGCACGAGCACACCAAGGCGTGGAGCGCCGTGGTGCAGCGCGCCGACGCGTTCGTGGTGGTCACGCCGGAGTACGACTACGCCGCGCCCGCGTCGCTCATCAACGCGCTCCAGTATCTCGTGCGCGAATGGGCGTACAAGCCCATGGCCTTCGTGAGCTACGGCGGCGTGTCCGGCGGCACGCGCGGCGTGCAGATGACCAAGCAGATCGTCACCACGCTCAAGATGATGCCCATCCCGGAAGCCGTCGCGATCCCCTTCTTCACCAAGCACGTGGACAGCGAGGCCGGGCGGTTCGACCCGGGCGAGGTGCAGGCGAAGGCGGCGGCCGTGATGCTCGACGAGCTCCTGAAGTGGGCCAACGCGCTCGCGCCGCTGCGAAAGCCATAGCGATCCCGTAGCGGTGCGTCCCGGACGGGCGTGACCAGCAGCGGTACCGAGCGCGGTACCGAGCGCGGTACCGAACGCGGCGCCCTACCGGCTGGGATCGGCAGGACGCCGCGCTCGCGCCGTTCCGCGAATTGCCCATGGCACCTATATTGGCGGCGCTGCACGGCACAAGACCGGCGGGATTCCCGTCGGAGGAGCGAGCGTGACACGGCACCGCGGTGTTCACCTGTTTGCTCTCACCGCGCTGCTCGCCGCACCCCTCGGCGGCCGCGCCACGCCGAGCGCGCCGGTCACACGCGCGCCGCTCCCGCCAGCGCGGGCCACGCGCGCGCCGCCACCATCCACGCTGCCCATCGTTCGCGCCAACGACAATCGCGTGGCTGCCGGTAGGCTCCGCGACGGGGTGCTCACCGTGCGCCTCGTGGCGCGCATGGCGCGCTGGTATCCGGAGGCAGCCGACGGCCCGTACGTCGACCTCGCGGCACTCGCCGAGGAGGGCGGCGCCCCGCAGATCCCCGCGCCGCTCATCCGCGTGCCGGTGGGCACGCTGATCGTGGCCACCATCCGGAACGCGCTCTCCGACTCCACGCTCTACGTGCGCGGGCTCGCCCCCCGGCCCGCCATCGCGCTCGACAGCATGGCCATTCCGCCAGGCGCGTCGCGCACCGTGCGCTTTGCCGCTGGCGCGCCGGGCACGTACCTCTATGGCGCCATGCCCGGAGCGCTGGCCGCGCAGGTGCGCCCCACGCGCCCCACGCGGGAGCGCGAGCAGATGGCCGGTGGCCTCGTGGTCGACTCGACCGGCGCGCGCACCGACGACCGCGTCTTCGTCATCAACATCTGGGGTGAGCCCACCGACTCGCTCGACTACCGGAACGCCCTCACGCTCAACGGCCAGTCGTGGCCGTACACCGAACGCATGGACGCCACGGTGGGCGACACGCTGCGCTGGCGGGTGATCAACGGCAGCCGGCGCAACCATCCCATGCACCTGCACGGCTTCTACTTCCGGGTGGACGCGCGCGGCACCGCGCTTCGCGACACGCTGTACGCGCCGGGCGCGCGGCGGCTCGCGGTGACCGAGGATCTGAGCCCCGGCAACACGATGTCGATCGCCTGGGCGCCGGACCGTCCGGGGAACTGGCTGTTCCACTGCCACATCGGCTTCCACGTGCTGCCGGGCTCGCGGCTCGATCCGCCGGCGGGCCATGAGCACGACCTGCATTCGGGCGAGGCGATGAAGCACATGGCCGGCCTCGTGCTCGGTGTCAGGGTGGCACCGGGCGCCGGGTGGAACGAGCCGGTGCGTGGCGCGGCGCGGCAGCTCCATCTCTTCGTGAACGAGGGGCGTCATCGCGGCCACGCGCCACGCGCGCTGGCCTTCGTGCTGCAGCGCGGTCCCGCCCCGCCGGCCCGGGACTCGGTGGAGATCCCCGGCTCGGTGCTCGTGCTCACGCGCGGCGAGCCCACCGACATCACCGTGGTGAACCGCCTGCGCGAGGGCACGTCCATCCACTGGCACGGCATCGAGCTGGAGAGCTTCTCCGACGGCGTGGCCGGGTGGAGCGGCGCGGGCGCGCGCATGGCGCCGGTCGTCGCACCGGCGGATTCCTTCACGGCGCGCCTCACGCTGCCGCGTGCGGGCACGTTCATGTACCACACGCACCTCAACGACATCGAGCAGATCACGTCGGGGCTCTACGGCGCGATCGTCGTGCTGGAGCCGGGGCAGCGGTTCGACGCGGCCACCGACCACGTGTTCGTCTCCGGGTGGGACGGCGATGAGGAGCCGGCACGCATTCTCGTGAACGGCGACTCGCTGCCACCGCCGATGACGATGGCGGTCGGCGTTCCGCACCGGCTGCGCTTCGTCAACATCGGTCCGGCGGCGCGGGTGCTGTTCTCGCTGCGCCGCGACACCACGCTCGTGAGCTGGCGTGCGCTCGCGAAGGACGGTGCCGATCTTCCCGCGGGGGCCGCGACGCCGCGGCGGGCCGTGGAGCGCCTGGCAGTGGGCGAGACGTTCGACGCGGAGTTCCTGCCCGCCGCCCCCGGCGACTACGTGCTCACGGTGGGGTTGGCGGTGCCGGGGACGCCCCCAGCCTACGTGCGGCGGATCAGGGTGCAGTGAGCCGCGCGCCGGGCGCGGGCTCAGAACTCCAGGCAGATCTTGCCGAGATGGGCCCCCGACTCCAGGTGGCGAAACGCGGCGGCGATGTCGGCGAGCGCGAAGCTGCGATCGATCACCGGCCGCATGCCGGTGGCGTCGATGGCGCGCACGAGATCCTTCTGCTGGCGCCGACTGCCCACGAGCGCGCCCTGCAACCGCGCCTGTCGTGACATCAACGCGGCGGTGGGAACCGCGCCCGCGCCGCCGGTGAGCACGCCGATGAGCGCGATGTGTCCGCCCACGCGCACCGCCGCGATCGATTGCGCGAGCGTACCCGGCCCGCCCACCTCGACCACGTGGTCCACGCCTCGCCCGCCGGTCCAGAGGCGCGCGCGAGTGCCCCAGTCCGCGTGCTGCCGGTAGTTGATGGTGTGCTCCGCGCCCATCGCGCGCACCCGCTCCAGCTTCTCGTCGGACGACGAGGTGGCGATGACCGTCGCGCCCATCGCCTTCGCGATCTGGAGAGCGAAGATGGAGACGCCGCCGGTGCCGAGCACCAGCACGATGTCGCCCGCCTTGAGGCCACCGTCTTCGACGAGGACGCGCCACGCCGTGACCCCGGCGGTGGTGAGCGTCGCCGACTCGGCATGGCTGAACCCTCCGGGCGCCTGGGTGAACCAGGTGGCCGGGCGCACCACGATCTCGCGAGCGTAGCCATCGATGCCGTCGCCGGGCACGGTCGAGAAATCACCCGTCGTCGGCGGACCATCCTGCCACGTGGGGAAGAAGCAGGAGACCACCGGGTCGCCCACCACGAACCCGCTCACGTCCGCGCCAATGGCCTCCACCACGCCGGCGCCGTCCGCCATCGGAATGCGATCGGTCGCGGTTCGCATCCGTCCGCTCACCACCGCGTAGTCGTGGTAGTTGAGCGAGCTCGCGTGCAGCCGCACTCGAATCTCGCCCGGGCCCGGCAGGCCGGGGTCCGGCATCTCGACCATCGCCAGTCGATCGAGCGCGGCCGGCGCGCGCAGAACGATGCCCCTCATCTCGTCCCCCTCATCTCGTCTCGCCCTCGCGCCGCTGGCGGGAACTCCGGACCGCACGTTCGCGAGCGGGCCGGACGATTGCCACCATCCCGCTCGCGCCACAGCTTTCCACGGCAGTCTCCCGCCCGCCACGTCACCCCGTCCCGGAGTCGTACCCCCGTGCGCCCTGTCACCCGCGCGCTCATCGCGTTCCTGCTCGCACCATGCGCGCCGCTGGGCGCCCAGCACGCCGGGCACGATGCACCCGTCGCGGCCCCGGCCGCCGCGCCGGTGGCCGCGACGGCCGCCGCGGACTCGGGGATGCCGCTCCACCGCGACGCGCTGGGGCCGTTCTCCCGGCGGGTGGCCACCGCGTCCCCCGATGCCCAGGCGTACTTCGACCAGGGCTTCCAGTTGATGTACGCGTTCGCGCAGCGCCAGGCCGTGCGGTCCTTCCGCGAGGCGCAGCGTCGCGACTCCACCTGCGCCATGTGCTTCTGGGGCGAGGCCTGGGCCCGCGGCGCGTACCTCAACGAGCCCATGGATTCAGCGGGCGCGCCGGCCGCCTACGCGGCCATCCAGCGTGCGCGCGCGCTCGCGTCCACGCAGCCGAGCGCGGTGGACCGGGCGCTCATCGAGGCCATGGCCACGCGCTATGCGCCCGCGTTCCAGCGCGCCGCGCGTCCGGCGCTCGATTCCGCCTACGCCGCCGCCATGGCGCGCGCCCACGCGCGGTTCCCGCGCGACCTGGACGTCGGCACGCTCTACGGCGAATCGCTCATGCTGCTGGAGCCGCGGCGCGGCACCTGGGACGACCAGCGGCCGGAGATCCAGCGGATCCACGCGGTGCTGGAAGGCGTGCTCGCGCGAGACCGCGCGCATCCGGGCGCCTGCCATCTGTACGTGCATGCCACCGAGTCCACCTCGCGGCCCGGCAAGGCCGAGCCGTGCGCGGAGCTGCTGGGCAGCAGCATTCCCGGCGCGAGCCACATCAACCACATGCCGTCGCACACGTTCAATCGCGTGGGACGGTGGGGAGATGCGGTGCGCTCGAACATCTCGGCCTGGCACTCCGATCTCCGCTCCGCCGACGGCACCGGGTTCGCCATCTATCCGTCGCACAACCTGCACATGCTGCTCTTCGCGGCGTCCATGGATGGGCAGGGCGCCATCGCGGAGCAGGCCGCCAGGGATTTCGCGAAGATCGTCCCGGGCGGCGTGTTCTACCGGGCGCTCGTGCTGCTGCGCTTCGGCCGGTTCGACGAGATCCTGGCGCTCGAGTCGCCGCCCACGGCGCCCATCCAGCGCGGGCTGTGGGAGTTCGCGCGCGGCTACGCCCACCTGCGCGTTGGCGACGCGGACAACGCTCGCGCCTATCTGGAGCGGGTGGAGCGCGCGGCGCGCACCACGCCAGACTCGGTGACCATGCGCGGCCACACCGCGGCCAACCTGCTCGGCGTGGCCGGCGGCATCCTGCGCGGCGAGCTGCTGCGTCGTGAAGGGCGGCTGGCCGAGGCGATTCCGGTGCTCGAGAGCGCGGTGGCGGCCGAGGACCGGTTGGTGTACGACGAGCCCGAGCCGCTCAACTTCTCCGCGCGACACTGGCTGGGCGCCGCCCTGCTGGAGGCGGGCCGCGCCGCCGACGCGGAGCGCGTCTACCGCGCGGAGCTGGAGCGCCATCCGCGAAACGGCTGGAGCCTGATGGGGTTGGAGCAGGCGCTGCGCGCGCAGGGGCGCGCGGAGCCGGCTGCCGACGCGCGCCGCCAGTTCGAGGCGGCGTGGGCGCGCTCGGATACCTGGATTCGCGCCTCGAGGTTCTGAGCGGAGCGGCCATGCCCCTGCTGCGCGCCGCCACGCCGGCCGATCTGCCCGGCATCCAGGCGCTCATCGCGGCCTCGGTGCGCGGCCTGAGCACGGGCCACTACAGCCCCGCGCAGGTGGAGAGCGCGCTGCGCTACATGTTCGGCGTGGACACGCAGCTCGTCACCGACGGCACCTACTACGTGGTGGAGGCCGACCAGGGGCTGGCGGCGGCCGGCGGCTGGAGCGCGCGCCGCACGCTCTTCGGCGGCGACCAGATGAAGGGCGGCGAGGACCCGCTCCTGGACCCCGCCACCGATCCCGCGCGGATCCGCGCGTTCTTCGTCCACCCGAGCTGGGCGCGCCGCGGCTTCGCCCGGCTCCTGTTCGCGCGGTGCCAGGACGCGGCGTGGCGCGCCGGGTTCCGCAGCTTCGAGCTGCTGGCCACGCTGCCGGGAGAGCCGCTCTACGCGGCGCTCGGCTTCCGGGTTCTGGAGCGCGTGGTGGTGCCACTGCCCGACGGAGCGGAGATACCGGCAGCGCGCATGGCGCGCCGCATCGATCCGCCGGGCGGGGCGTCGCCGGAGCCGCCGGCGAGCTCCGCACCCACACCGTGACGAGCTAGCGAGGAGCCAGAACCGCCAGGATCGCCAGCACCTCGCCCGCCGTCTTCGTCGTCACGGGAGCGCCCTTGAAGTCCTTCCCGTTCCGGGTCACGAGGTACTCAGCGCCGACCTTGAGACACGCCGCGGCCTGTACCGCATCCTCGAAGTCCGCGAGTCCCAGCGCGAGCGCCCGCTGGAACTCGGGCTCGCCGAGCTCCACGACCTCGAGGAGCTGGAGGATGTCGCCCACGGCGGTGACCGCTCTCGTCCGGCCCTGCTCCTTCTCGACGATGTAGTGCACCGTGGTGACGGCATGCCCCGCGACATGGCCCTGGGCCTTCCCGCTGGATATGGCGTTCAGGAGAAGAGCCGCATCGCGTGCGAGTGGCTCCCGCTGCAGGATGAGATCCATACTCACCTGTAGCGTGCCTCCGGAACCGCTAGCGAGCTTCGGATTCGGGCCACTGACCGCGGTGCGTGCCCGGCGTCGCGGTCAGTGCGGCGCGTGTCCGGCCATCTTCGGGGCAGCCTCGGCGAACGAGTACCCCACCGTGGGACACGTCACCGTGGGATTCGTGGGCGCGAACATACCCAGTGGATTCTCCTGCCAGAGCCACACGTGCAGGTCGTAGTGGTGGAGCCCGGCCGGCATCAGCGGCTCGTGCCCCACCATGGGCCCATCCAGCTCCCTGCCGAACACCCTGGGCCGCTGATCGCCCGCGGCCTGCACCGGCACGAACCACTCGGCAGCGATCAGCCGCAGCGAGTCCCCTTCCGGCTGGTAGATGAGCACCTGCGGTCGGCCCGGGTCGATGGGTGCCCCGATGAGCTGCATGTTCAGGAAGTGCACGCCCATGCCGCCCGGGGCATACGGCATGGTGCCCTCGCTGCCGCCCTTGGGGAAGGCGATGCAACCGACGGTGGACAGATAGCCGTCGTGCACGGCGACGATGGGATCCTGGTACTTGTCCAGCGCGGCGCGGAGCTGCTCGTACTCCGGCGCGAGCGTGGGCTTCGCGCTCGTCCGGAGCTCCTGGGCCTGCGCGTCGGCGCGCGGTGCGGCCAGGAGCATCGCCACCGTCGCGGCCGCCAGGACGCGGGCGGCGCGGTGCGGTCGGCGCGTGGTCGGGAGTCGCATGGGCGCTCCTTGTGACAGGGGCGTCCACGATATGCCACGCCCGGTGGAGCGTCAAGCCGCCCGCCGATCCGCTCGCAGGGGCTGCCAGATCGTGATGTCGCGCGGCGCGGCAAGCACCTCGTCCAGCGCCGCGTGGAACGCCTCGCGGTAGGGACGCTGGAGCTGCACGGTGAGCACGTCGTCGTGATCCTCCCAGGTCTCGTACAGCATCAGATGGTTCTCGTCGTCGGGATCCTGATGCAGGATCGCCTCGTGGAACATCGGCTCGTGACGCATGGCGTCGAGCACTCCATCGAGCAGGGCGAGGAAGCGTGAGCGCTGCTCCGGGCGGACGGTGAAGCGGATGACGTAGGTGACGGCCATGATGCGGGCTCCTCGGGTGAGTGGGCACCGGGTGAGCGGGATGCTCACGGGTGCCGCCACCAGCAAGGTGGACCGCGCTCGGCGGCCGCTCAATTACTCGGGAGGTAGTAGGGTGCGGCCCCGCGCCACGGTTGCCGGCCGTCCGCCGTCAACGCGGGCTCCCCGCGCCGCGTTCTTCAGCATGTCGGCGCCCCTCGCCACTCCTCCGGCACCGCGCTACCCTTCCGCCTCGCCCGGGCGGCCTCCTGGGTAGCGATTCTCCTCCATATCCGACTCGAGCAGGTACGTCACATGCGCGGATTGCATTCACTCCGGCTCGTCGCCGGCCTCCTCACCGCCTGCTCGCTGGCGACGCTCGCACCGGCCGCAGTGGCCGGCGCGCAGTCCGCGGGCGCACCGGCACGAGCCAGTGGCCAGCCGGCGGCCGAGCGCTACGACGTGCTGCTGCGCAATGGCCGCGTGCTCGACGGCACCGGCAACGCGTGGGTGCGCGCCGACGTGGGCATCCGCGGCGACCGCGTGGCCGCGGTGGGCGATCTGCGCGCCGCCACCGCCGCCACGGTGCTGGACGCCGAGGGGCTGTACGTG
>DATANT010000091.1:0-4886 GCA_036266115.1 Gemmatimonadaceae bacterium
CGGCCTCCGTCCTCCTCCTCCGCCGCTCAACCCCGCCGTGCTCCCTCGCCACCTCTATCTCCACGTTCCCTTCTGCGCCCGTCGCTGCACGTACTGCGATTTCGCCATCGCCGTACGTCGCGTCGTGCCCGTGGACGAGTATCTTGGCGCGCTCCAGCAGGAGCTGGCGCTCCGGTACCCGCCTACCGCGACGCCGTGGGAGCTGGACACGCTCTACCTGGGCGGCGGCACACCGTCGCGGCTGGGGGGCGAGGGGGTCGCCCGCGTGGTGGAGCTCGTGCGGAGCCGCGCCTCGCTGGCGCCCGGGGCCGAGGTGACCGTGGAGGCCAACCCCGAGGACGTGCTGCCGGGCGTCGTCGCCCGCTGGCGCGAGGCGGGCGTGAACCGCGTGTCGCTCGGTGCGCAGACCTTTGACCCCGCGGTGCTGGACTGGATGCACCGCGTGCACGCCGCCGATCGCATTGGCGACGCGGTGGCCACCATGCGTGCCGAGGGGATCCAGGATTTCTCCCTCGATCTCATCTTCGCCCTGCCAACGCAGCTCTCCCGCGCCTGGGAGGCCGACGTCCGCCAGGCGCTCGCGCTCGAGCCCACCCACCTCTCGCTCTACGGGCTCACCGTGGAGCCGCACACGCCGCTGGGCCGGCAGCAGGCGCGGGGCGAGGTGACGGAAGCGCCGGAGGAGCGCTACGAGGCCGAGTTCCTGCGCGCCAACGCGCTGCTCACGGGGGCGGGCTTCGAGCACTACGAGGTATCCAACTTCGCACGCCCGGGCCATCGCGCCCGGCACAACTCCAGCTACTGGCGCGGCGTGGAGTATGCTGGGGTGGGGCCGTCCGCGCACGAGTACGACGGCCGGGCGCGGCGGTGGAACGTGGCGCCGTACGTGGACTGGGTAGGCCGCCTGGCCGCGGGCAGGGACCCGATGGACGGGTCCGAGACGTTGAGTCCCGAGAACCGGGTCGCGGAGACGGTGTATCTGGGGCTGCGCACCACCGACGGGCTCCGACTCACTCCCGGCGAGCACGCCGTGGTGGCGCCGTGGGTCGCGGCAGGCTGGGGAGTCATCGACCAGGACGTCCTGCGGCTCACTCCGCTGGGCTGGCTCCGCCTCGATGCGCTCGCGGCTGCCTTGACGTCTTACCGAAGTTGTTAGTAGATTTAGAGTTATGGCGCTTCAGGAGCTCAACGATCGCGAGCGGCGGGTGCTCGAGGCGGTGATTCAGACGTATGTGGAGACGGCGGAGCCCGCCGGCTCGCGCATGCTCTCGCATCGCTGCAACCTGGGCGTGTCCGCGGCTACCATCCGCAACACCATGAGCGACCTGGAGGAGAAGGGATTTCTCTTCCATCCGCACGCGTCGGCGGGGCGAGTGCCCACGGACAAGGCGTACCGCCATTACGTGGACTCGCTCGCCCACATGGCGCCCCTCGTGGCCGGCGAGCGCGAGCGACTGGCGGAGGAGATTGCCGGCGCGGGCTTCGCCATCGAAGCCATCCTGCGGCGGGCGGCACAGAGCCTGGGCGTGCTCACGCAGGAGCTCGGCGTGGCCCTCGGGCCGCAGCTCGACGACATCGTGCTGGAGCGGCTGGAGCTGGTGCGCGTGACGCACGAGCGCGTGCTCGTCGTGCTCTCGCTGCAGGGCGGCACGCTGCGCACGGTATTCGTGGAGGCGCGGGCCCCCATTGCCGACGACGCGCTGGCCCACGTGGCGGTGGTCCTCAACGAGCGGCTCGCCGGGCTGCGCCTGGGCACCATCCGGAGCTCCGTGAGCGAGCGGCTGCGCGACACGCCGGCCGGCGGGCCGGGCGCCGGCGAGTTGCTCAACATCTTCGTGCAGGAAGGCGACCAGCTGTTCGACGTGCCGCTCGCGGGCGGCGAGAGCCTGCTCCTGGGCCAGGCGTCGGTGCTGGCCGAGCAGCCGGAGTTCGCGTCCAACGAGAACCTGCGCCGGCTGATGGAGCTCACCGAGACCCGCCAGCAGCTCGCCGAGATGCTCCGGCGCCGCGCGGCCGTGTCCGGGCTCTCCATCACCATCGGGAACGAGCATGGCGATCCGCGGCTCGAGCGGTTCACCCTCGTCACCAGCGAATACCGCGTCGGTCGGCTCACGGGGTTGATCGGCGTCATCGGTCCCACGCGCATGCCGTACGACAAGGTGATCGCGATGGTGCACCATACCTCGCAGCTCCTCACCGAACTGCTCGACTGAACGCAACACGCACCGGGACGATGGCCGATTTCTATTCGACACTTGGCATAGCGCGAAACGCGTCGGACGACGACGTCAAGAAGGCGTATCGCAAGCTGGCCATGCAGTATCATCCGGACCGCAACAACGGCGCGGCGGAAGCCGAAGAGAAGTTCAAGGAGATCACGGAAGCGTACGACGTGCTGCGCGATCCGCAGAAGCGCGCCGCGTACGACCGCTACGGCGAGGCCGGGCTGCGCGGCGGCGCGGGCGGCTACCACCATGTGGATCTCTCCGAGGCGCTCAACATCTTCATGCGCGACTTCGGCGCGTTCAGCGGCCTGGGCGATCTGTTCGGCAATGGCGGCACGCGTCAGAGCGGCCCGCGCGCCGGCGCGGACGTCAAGATCACCGCCGAGCTCACGCTGGCCGAAGTGGCCGAGGGCGCGCGCAAGACGTTCAAGCTCAAGCTGCTGGATCCCTGCGACGTGTGCGAGGGCTCCGGCGCGGAGCCGGGCACGCAGCCGGAGCGCTGCTCCACGTGCGGCGGCGCGGGCGAGGTGCGGCGCGCGCAGCGCTCGTTCTTCGGCCAGTTCGTGAGCGTGGCGCCGTGCCCCACGTGCTCCGGCGAGGGCACCATCGTGGCCTCGCCGTGCCGCAAGTGCCGCGGTGAGGGGCGCCTGCGCGGCGATCACTCGATCACCGTGGACATTCCCGCCGGCGTGGCCACGGGTCAGTACATGACGCTGCGCGGACGCGGCAACGTGGGCTCCCGCGGCGGCGAGCGCGGCGACGTGCTCGTGCTGTTCGAGGTGGAGGAGGACGCACGCTTCGAGCGCGATGGCGAGGACCTCTACTGCGAGGTGCTCGTGTCGTATCCCCAGCTCGTGCTCGGCGACGACGTGGTGGTGCCGGGCGTGGTGAACGACCTGTCGCTGCGGTTGGCGCCGGGTACGCAGAGTGGCCAGGTATTCCACCTCCGCGGCCGCGGGCTGCCGCGCGTGAACGCCACCGGCACGGGCGACCTGCACGTGCGCGTGCAGCTGTGGACGCCGGACGAGGTGAGCGGCGAGCAGGAGGAGCTGATCCGCCGCCTGGGCGCGCTGCAGGGCACGCCGCCCACCAAGAACGCGAAGGGCTTCTGGTCCAAGATGAAGGAAGCGCTGCGCGCGTGACCTGGACATCCTTCTCCGTGCGGCCCAGCGCTGGGCACGCCGACCTGGTCTCGGCGGCACTGTTCGCCGCCGGGTCGCAGGGCGTGCTCGAGGACGGCGCCGCGCTGGTCACGCAGTTCCCGGCCGATACGGACCTGAGCGCGGTGCGCCGCCACGTGCTCGACGCGGATCCCGACGCCACCATCGAGGTGGCACCGGTGCCGGACGTGGACTGGAGCGCCGAGTGGAAGTCGCGTATCGGGGCGCACGAGCTGGGTGGGCTCGTCGTCACGCCGCCGTGGCTGGCCGACGCGTTCGATCCCGCGCGCACCATCGTGATCACGCCCGGCATGGCGTTCGGCACCGGCGAGCACGCCACCACCCGTGGCGTCGTGCGGCTCATGCAGGGCGTGCTCAAGCCCGGCGCGGTGGTGGCCGACCTGGGTGCCGGCAGTGCGGTGCTCGCCATCGCCGCGGCCCGGCTGGGCGCCGCGCGCGTGGCGGCCATCGAGCTGGACCCGGATGCCACGCCCGATGCCGAAGCCAACGTCGCGTTGAACGGCGTGAGCGGCCAGGTGACGGTGATCGAGGGTGACGCCGCCCTGGTGCTGCCGCTCGTCGCGCCGGTGGACGTGGTGCTGGCGAACATCATCTCGTCGGTGCTCACCGCGCTGCTGCCCTCCATCGCCGCGGCGCTCGCGCCCGGTGGATGCGCGATCCTGAGCGGGATCCTGCAGGAGGAGCGCCCGCAGATGCTGGCCGCGCTCGCCGACGGCGGCTGGCGCGTGCAGGCAGAGGACGCCGAGGAGGTGTGGTGGAGCGTCCGGGTGGCGCGCGCGTAGTGGGCTCCGCGAGCGGCACGGCCGACACGGCGGCCAGCGCCGGGACGACGGTGGCCGGCGTCTTCTGCGCGGCGCTGGCCGGCGCGCGCCCGGGCGAGCTGCTCGACCTGGACGAGGACGCCGCGCACCACGTGCGCGTGCGGCGTCTGGCGCCTGGTGACGCGGTGCGCGTGGTGGACGGCGCCGGCCGCGTGGCGCTCGGCGCACTCGCGTCCAGCGACCGCCGCACCGCGCGCGTGCAGGTGGAGCGCGTGGAGCGGCACGAGCGCGCGCCGGGCGTGCGGCTGCTCGTGCCGGTGGCCGATCGGGAGCGCATGCTCTGGCTGGCCGAGAAGGCGGTGGAGCTGGGCCTCGTGGCATGGCACCCGGTGATGTGGGAGCGGTCGCGCAGCGTGGCCGGCCGCGGCGAGGGCGAGGGGTTCGGCGCGAAGGTGCGCGCGCGCATGGCGGCGGCGCTGGTGCAGAGTGGCGGCACCTGGCTGCCGGAGATCGCCGCCGAGCGCCCGCTGCCCGCGGTGCTCGCTGCGCTCGGCGAGGGTGATCGGGTGGTGCTCGACACGGCCGGCGCGTCGCTCGCGGGTCAGCGCATGGGCGCGACGGTCACGGCCGCGTTGGGTCCGGAGGGCGGTCTGGTGCCGGCGGAGCGTGAGCTGCTGGCCGCGGCTGGCTTTCGCCCGGTCTCGCTCTCGGTCAACGTG